>JAJYOH010000235.1 GCA_021796315.1 Chloroflexota bacterium | reverse complement strand
TCACGTTGTAGTCGGAAAGGATGAGATCGTGATCAAGCATATCGTCCCGACTGACGATGATTGTCGATTACAACCAGGACGCAGACGGACACAGATCAACGCGGATTTTTTTAGAGGCTGTTCCGTGAGATTCTGTGGCATCCGTGTACAGAATCACGGCAAACCCCGGAGAGCCTTTAATTTCAAGTTCGCTGATTTCCATAAGAAGCAGTAAAATTACCGAGCTATGTCTGAAACCATTGGTCAAAAATTAAAGAGTTCCCGCGAAGGAAAACGCCTCAGCATCGAACAGGTGGCGGAGGCCACGCGAATTCGTTCACACTATCTCGAAGCTCTCGAGCGCGATGATCTCTCTGCCATTCCATCCGCCGCGCAGGCGCGTGGATTTTTACGCATCTACGCAGATTTTATCGGCCTGGACGCGGATCAGCTTGCGCCAGTGGCGCGCCCGCCCGAACCTCAGCCAATCGTTTCTTTATCGGATACTTCAACTTCGCTCAATACTGACCTTTCAACGGCTTCCGTTCAAGAGACCATTTCCACGCCTGCGCCTGCCCGCACCAACCTGTTGTCCAGTTTGCGTGAACGCTTCACGCGTCGTTCTAACATCGAGAATGTTTCTGACACCTCCAGCAGCGATCAGCAATCTGCTGCGCCGGAACCTGAGTTCGTGCCTGCGCGCTACACAGAAGAGTTACCTGCCGAACCCGCGCCTGTTGAAATTGAAAGACCATCCACAAAAGAACCGACGAAACCTGCCCGACGTTCCTCGGGCAAAAAGGCAACTGCCGCGAAGAAGCAAAAGGTAAAGGCTTCTCCCAAAGCCAGGGCCGAAAAGAAACCCGAAGTAAAAAAAAAGATAACAAAGAAATCTCGCCCGAAGCGCGGCTCATCATCGCGCAAGCCGAGTTCATCCCCAACGAACCGCGCCTCCGGGAAAACGTCGAACCGCAAGCCGAAGAAACGCGCGTAGATGCGGTCACCCCGCCAGCAATTTCTAAAATCGAATCGTCGCTTCAGGAAACGCCCATCGATGCACAGGTGCGCCTGCCTGCCTGGCGCGCATGGCTGGATTCAGTCGCCGCGAAATTCAAGATAACGGTCAACCGGCGCGAGCCGCGCGAAGAAGCGGAGCTTGAATCCAGGATCGAGCCGGAATCCAATATCCAGGATTTCAATCCGCTTCCGGCAGAAGCGGATAAGTCCGCTTTGTCTTCCGACGAGATCTTTTCCGAGATCGGTGGGCAACTGCGCCAGCGCCGCGAACTGTTGAGCCTGACACATGAAGAGATCGAACGTCACACGCGCGTGCGCGCCCCGTTCCTGAAAGCTCTGGAGGAGGGCGCGCTGGAAGACTTGCCCTCGCCGGTGCAGACGCGCGGCATCCTTGCGAATTATGCGGGATTTCTTGACCTGGATGTGGATGCCATTTTGCTGCGTTTCGCGGATGGGCTGCAGGCGCGGCATCGTGAACGACAGGGACAGAAACCTGCGCGCAAGCGCGCGCCAATGGCGGTCAATACATCACTGCCTTTTTGGCGCGTTCTTCTCACCACCGATTTGTTATTCGGCGGCGGCATGGCGATCATGCTGGTGATCTTTGCAATCTGGGGAATCAGCTTTGTGGTTTCGATCCAATCCAATGCGCGGCCTCAGGCCACGCCGCCTTCCATCGCAGATGTGCTCGGCGCCGCAGCCACGTCGGCTGCAACCCCGTTGGGCGAGGTGACTCTTATCCCCGCGCAGGACACACCTTTGGCAGCGATTCAGGATACCACTGCCACCATTGAATCCCCAACACTGGCCGCGAACATCAATGTGCAGCTCATTCTTGTCGCAACCGAACGAACTTATCTGCGCGTGACGGTTGACGGAAAAGTGAAATTCGATGGGCGCGTCGAGCCCGGTTCCGCGTATCCGTTCGATGCGGAAAAGCAAATCGATGTTTTAGTCGGCAGCGCCTCTGCGCTAAAGGTTACATTCAACGGACATGACCAGGGAATAATGGGCAACTTTGGCGAAGTGATCGACCGCGTTTATACTGCGCAAGGCATTGCCACGCCTACAGGCACACCGCCGCCAACGTTCACACCCACGCCTGATGTGACGCCGACACCTTCCATTACGCCGACGCGCACACCCACAGCTATTCCCACTTTAACCCCGACAGCCGGAGGATAATTTTGGCTTCAAATACGTTCCATCTTGTTTCACTTGGCTGTGCCAAGAATACCGTTGACTCAGATTCAATGGCGCAATTATTGTTGCGTGACGGTTATCGCGCCGTTGATGACCCAGCTAAAGCGAATGTCTTGATCGTAAACACCTGTGGATTTATCGGTCCCGCCAAACAAGAGTCGCTGGATGTTTTGCGCGAGCTTTCCGAAAGCAAACGCAACGGCCAGCTTTTGATCGCGGCCGGCTGCTTGACCCAGCGTTACGGCGTTGAAGTTGCACAGCAAGTTTCGGGCATTGATGGCATTCTCGGCACGCGCCGCTGGATGGACATTGTGCAAGTCGTGCGCGAACTTCGCAAGGAACCTCATCCCGAACCGATCTATCACCTGCCGACAGAAGCCGCTACCGTCGGGACCGACGAAGCGGATACCGTTCGAGCGAGCGTGGCCGGCACTTCGGCCTATCTCAAGATCGCTGACGGTTGCCGTCGTCCATGCGCATTTTGCGCCATTCCGCTCATCAAAGGCACGGCGGTCAGCCGCCCGATTGAGACGATCATCAACGAAGCGCGTCGCTTGCATGACAGCGGCGTGCGCGAATTGGTTTTGATCGCACAAGACACCACCGATTACGGTCACGACCTTGGAATTAAAGATGGGTTGGCGGTTCTGCTCGAAAGATTGTGTGATGAAGTTGCAAATGAATCCCCCTCTCCCAATTTTGGGAGAGGGGATAGGGGTGAGGGGGGGCTGGATTGGATTCGAATCATGTATGCCTATCCCGGCTACGTGACGGATCGCCTGATCGAAGTCATGGCGACGCGTAAACAGGTTTTGCCGTATCTCGACATGCCTCTCCAACATGCCGACCCGAAAACTTTGTATCGCATGAAGCGTCCCTCGAACATCGATTGGGTTCACAGAACCCTTGGCAAAATGCGTTCGACGATTCCGAATCTTTCCATCCGCACCACGTTCATTGTCGGTTATCCCGGTGAGACGGATGCAGAATTCCAATCGCTGATTGATTTCGTGAACGAGATTCGTTTCGACCGCGTCGGCGCATTCCAGTTTTCGTTCGAGCCGGGCACAACTTCCGAGCCGCTCGGTGACCCCGTTCCAGCGAAAGTCAAACAGGAACGCTACGAGCGATTGATGGAACTTCAACAAAATATTTCGCTCCAGATCAACCAGGCTTATGTCGGTAAAACTTTGGATGTTTTGATAGAAGGCCGCGACAAGGAAATTTCCATTGGCCGTTCCTACCGCGATGCGCCGGAGATCGACGGCATGGTGCTTGTCGAAGGCAAGGCAAAAATCGGCGAGATCATTCCTGTAAAAATTACCGGAGCGATGGCCTACGATTTAACGGGAATTCCAGTGGTTGAACCTTTATTACGCATTACGTAATCCGTATCACATACTTCGTGACTTCATCATGAATCGTTTTGATCGCATCGCCCTCTTCATCAGTCTGGTCGCCATCGCCGCGGCATATCTTGTCTCTGTGCGCATCTACGAACAAATGCCACACATTGAAGACGAGATGGCTTATGTCTGGCAGGCGCAGGTTTTGGCGCAGGGCAAGGTCATGCTTCCATCCCCCGCAGACGCGAAAAATTTTTTAGTGCCGTTTGTAGTGGATTACAACGGTCAGCGTTTTGGAAAGTATCCGCTCGGCTGGCCGTTGATGCTGGCGCTGGGTATGTTGCTTCACGCACAGACCTGGGTTAATCCGATTCTGTCTGGGCTTGGGGTTTGGTTGACTTATCTGCTTGGCAAAAAGGTTTTCGATGAGCGCGTCGCACTGTTATCGGCGGCGCTCATGGCTGCCTCGCCTTTTTTTTTGATGAACTCCGGTTCGCTGCTGTCGCATCCGTGGTCGCTGTTTTTGAGCCTGGCTTTTGTTTTAGGGTGGCTTGATTCGTTTGATGCAAACAAAAAACTCCCAGCGTGGCTGACGGTTTCAGTCGCGGGACTCAGCCTGGGGGTCCTGGCAATGACGCGCCCGTTGACTGCCATCGGCGTTGGATTGCCATTCTTCGTCCATGGGATCATTTTATTGATTCGCGGCGACAAATCCACACGCTTCAAAGTCTTGACGATTGGCCTGCTGGCGGCCTTCGTCGCATCTTTGGTTCCGCTCTGGCAGTTTGCCGTGACCGGCGACCCAATGTTGAATCCTTACACGTTGTGGTGGAAGTACGACAAGATCGGATTTGGCGAAGGCTTTGGGCGACAGGCGGGCGGACACAGCCTGCATTGGGCATGGGTGAATCTTAAGGTTAGTTTCAAGGCGGGTTGGGGTGATTTCTTTGGGTGGGGAAACGCCTCGTGGCTGTTCCTGCCTTTTGGCGTTTTGGCGCTGGGACGCAACGTGCGCGCCTGGCTGGCGGCGTTGGTTTTTCCCTCGATCGTTTTGTTGTACATGGCTTATTGGATCGGCTCGGATTTATATGGTCCGCGTTATTATTACGAAGGCTTCTTTAGCCTGACGTTGGTCAGTGCGGCGGGAATGTTTTGGCTGGCGGAGCGGGTTGCAAGAGAAGGCCGCCTCCGCAAATGGATGCAGTCTGCCACGCTCTTGTTGGGCGTTTTTCTAATTGGTTATAACTTGATCGTTTACCTGCCAAAGCGTTTGAATGAAATGACAGACCTTTATGGAATCAATCGTGCCATGCTTGCTCCCTTTGAAACAGAACAGGCGAAAGAGCTGGCGCCTGCACTGGTCATTGTGCATTTTCAAAAAAGCTGGACGGAATATGGCGGCCTGTTGGAACTGCAAAATGCAAACCTGACATCGCCATTTATCTTCGTGCTTTCGCGCGGCAATGACGATGTTCTGGCGCAGGATTATCCCGGCAGGAATATTGTTTATTATTACACTGACGAGCCAGGTCAATTCTTTAAATCCCCCAGATAAAAAATCATGGCGACTGTCAGGCCGCCATGATTTTTTATGACGCTCTTGCAAATGCTGTCGCGAGCAGGATCAGAACAGCAAGCGCTAAATTTGCGCGTATTAGCCAGGTCTCGCGTTGTTGTAATTTTGCCGCCTCTTCGTGGCTTGTTTTATCCTTTTTCATCAGTGCGCGCTGGATGGATGGCAGGACCTCCCATGTTTGCACGGCGTTGACTACGATCATGATTATCACCAATCCGTGTTTGATCAGGAGAGAAAGCGACCACTGCGTGCTCGTTGAAAGAAAGCCATCGTAGTGAATATTGACGCTCATCTGAAATAACCCGGTTGCGATCAGGAGACTGATGCAAAACCAGACCACCGGCTCCAGCCGCTTTTGCACGGCTGCAATGAGAGACAATTGGTCAACAGGTTTGAGTGTGTGCTTGGCAACGGGCAGGATCAGCGCCGGGATCGCGGCCAAACTCCCGACCAGCGTCACAGTTGCAAGCATGTGGAGCCAGAAAGTTAGCGCCAATGCCCAGGATGGAATAGCAGGCATTAAAGTTATGGAGTGGGTGTGTCGGTTGGTACAACAACTGTAGTTGGCGCTGGCGTCTCGGTAGGCGGATAGCACGTCTGGTAGGCCTGGTTAAAATTATTAGTTGCCGCCTTATCGAGGTTGCCGATGCCTTGTGCGGTCTGATATTGTTGTACGGCATCGCAAAATTGATTCCGCGCGAACAACAGATCGCCGTAGCGCATCAAAGATATTTGATATCGTTGTGAGGCGCTCATGGTTCCATCCCACATGGACGGCCAGCCGCTTGCGACTTGTGCGAAATAATTAACCGCCTGCGCCCAATCGACACCGAAAAAGCTGGAGGCTTGAATATAGGCGCGTGCGCCTTCGCGCAAACCGCTGGCTTCCCGTTCGAGCGGAGCAAAGCGCTCGGCCAATGTCAACTGGTAGACGCCGCCTTCCAGGTTGCCTTCCTTTGTGATCAAGTCCACGCCATAATTGCGCAGGGCAAAATAATACATGCCATCCACTTGGGATGTGTTGAAGGTTGGGCCTTCTTTGCGGAGTTGATCGAGTTCTGTCAACGCATCGCTCCACCTGCCAGCCGCGATCAATTGCTGGGCAGTGGAAAATAGAGCCTGCGAACCGCGTACATCGGGCGTGGGAGTCAAGGTCGGCGTCGGCGTGACGGTTGGAATGGTCATTTGCACCAACACCTTTGCCAGCTCATTTTGTGCGCCGGGGAAACTCGAATTATTTTGGATGATGAACTCGAGACGCTGCCTGGCCGCATCGTAACGGCCGAATTGCTCATCCACCAGCGCGAATTGGAATTGCTCGGTCAGTTGCTTGGTTATGACTTGCGATGCCGCATTTTTGCGAACGCCGATTCCACTTTGGAATCCGCCATAGCCGCCGAGGGCAAGCAGAATAATAACGCCGAGAATTGTCAGCAGGATCGAACGCCAGCGCGGGGCCGGTTTGACGGGCTTAAGCGGCTGGGTGTCGTCTTCTTTTATGGGTTGAACTTCTTGTGTTTTATCGGGTTCTTCAGACATGGGCGTAATTATACCGTGACTCATAAATTGAAAAGAAGACGGAACTCTTTGTGGACGATGGCAAGCGCGATGATTGTGCCAACGATCATGCCGATGATGGCGGTGGCCACTGCACTGCCTGGAAGCATCACAGCCAGACCGTAAGCCGTGCCGCCGCCAAATAAAGCTGCGACCAACCCTTTGAGCAGTGCGCCGTTAATACTGAGCGGCTCATGCATGCGCCGATTCAGAATCACGAACATAATTACGGCTTCCACCGTCAATGAAAGTTCTGCCACTGCAATGGCTGGCGCGCCGATCGAACGGAAGAATGCCAGTGCCGAGATTCCGATTCCCAAATAGACCGCCAATCGAATAAAAATGGTTGCCAGGGGAATGAGCGCTTCTTTACGGGCATACAAAGCGCGCGCTGCAATTTCCTGGATGGCATAACCGCATAACGTCAGCATGTAGACGCGGGCAGTGGTGGTCATCAGGGTTGTGCCAGCTTCGTCAAAGTGGAAGGCGGCGCGGAGCAATGGGTGCATTCCCGCTGCCATGATCGCCCCGGCAGGCAGGGTTAACGCGATCAAGACCTGGAGCGCCTTGTCGATCGTTTGACGGAATCCGCTCCAGTCGGCGCGCGCCGCGAATTCTGAAAGAGTCGGGAGCATGGCGGTCGCGATGGCTGTCCCAAGTAAAGTCTCAGGCACCTGCATGATCATCCAGCCGTAAGTCAGCGATGAGATTGCGCCGGTCTGTCCGAGACGTGAAGCGAGGTTGTCGCGCGCCACGAACATCAATTGCACACCGAAGACGGTCAGCAAACGCGGGCCGACAACTTTGAATACTTCGATGACGGCTGGATCATTGATTTTGATGGATGGCGTCCAGCGGAAACCGTAATGAATGAGGCCCGGAATTTGAATGGCGAGGTGCATGGCCGCGCCGAGGATGACGCCGTAAACCAGACCGTACACGCCGAGACCAAATGCGGGGAAAGTGATTGGACCAAAAGTGTAAGGCGTTTTCGGCGCGAGAACCAGTGCGCCGAAAATTTGCCCAATGTTATAAAAGATTGGCGCAAGCGCCGGCAAAAGGAAATGTTGATTTGCCTGGAGACCAGCGATGACGAGTCCGCTGATCGAGAAAATGAAAGTGGCGATCAAATCGAAACGCATCAGGTTGGCAATGACTTGTCGTTGATCCACGTTGAAACCGGGTGCGATCCAGAGTTGGACGATTTGATTCGCAAAGATGGCGATGACGATTGCGAGCAGGCCGGTGGCAATGAAGGCCAGATTGGCAACGCGCGAAAATAAATCCCAGGTTTTTGCGCGGCCTTCTATCGTCAGCGTTTGAGTCAACACCGGGATGAAGGCCATTGCCAATGCACCGCCGGAGATCAATGCGGCCAATAGATCAGGAAGGTTATTGGCAACATTGAACGCATCCAGTTCAAATGAAAGATTGAATGTGCGCGCGATGATAATGGCGCGGGCGAAAGCTAATATTTTGTCGAGTGTAAAAAGGAATCCAAGCAGGAGCGAAATGCGAGTGAGGAAGGATAATTTCTTCATGGGTGATATTTAACCACAATAAACCCGGATTCTAAATCCGGGTTTATTGTGCATTCATTTTTAATTATGCTATTTTGCTAAAACGTGGATTTATATTGTCCGCCATCAACGGTCAACATTACGCCGGTGAGATACGAGGCGGCTGGCGAAAGCAGGAAAACTGCCGCGTTGGCGAATTCATCGGCGCGGCCAATGCGTCCGAAGACGCTTTTTTGCGCATCCACGGCGAGTTCCTGTTCCATTGTCGTGCCGTTCTTTTGGGCGCGGAAAGATTGAAGTTCGCGGATGCGGTCTGTGTCAATCGTTGCTGGCAGAAACTGGTTGAGCAA
>JAJYOH010000234.1 GCA_021796315.1 Chloroflexota bacterium | reverse complement strand
GGCGCCATCTCAGGCCACGTTTATTTTGAAACCGCCGCGGTTATCATCACGTTGATCCGGCTCGGAAAGTTTTTGGAAGCGCGCGCAAAGGGGCGCACCTCCGAAGCCATCAAGAAATTAATGGGATTGCGCGCCAAGACCGCGCGCGTCGTTCGTGCCGGACTTGAAACGGAAGTGCCCGTCGACGAAGTGCGCGTGGGCGACATCGTTCTCGTTAAACCCGGCGAAAAGATTGCGGTGGATGGCGTGGTGATCGAGGGCCGCTCCGCCGTGGACGAAGCCATGCTGACAGGCGAATCGATGCCGGTTGAAAAGGGTCCGGGCGACGGTGTGATCGGCGCGACGCTGAATAAACTTGGTATGTTGAAATTTGAGGCCACCAAGGTTGGCAAAGAGACCGCGCTGGCGCAGATCGTCCGGCTGGTGGAAGACGCACAAGGCAGCAAAGCGCCCATCCAAAAACTGGCGGATCAGGTCTCGGCGTACTTTGTTCCAGCTGTGATTGTCATTGCGTTGTTGACGTTTGCTGGCTGGTATTTCCTTGCGCCGCATGTTGATGCTCAATTTACACGTGCTTTGATCAATATGGTCGCGGTGCTGGTGATTGCCTGTCCATGTGCGATGGGGCTTGCCACGCCGACGGCCGTCATGGTGGGGACGGGCAAGGGGGCGGAAAACGGTGTCTTGTTTAAAAACAGTGAAGCATTGGAGAGAGCTGGGAATGTCTCGGTGGTGGTCCTGGATAAAACCGGAACGATCACAAAAGGTCAACCGGCGGTGACGGACATTGTGACCGTGGATGGTGGACGATGGACCGATGTTGAATTATTGCGACTGGCCGCATCTGTTGAGAAGGGGAGTGAGCATCCTTTGGGTGAAGCCATTTGGGCGGAAGCCACCATTCGCGGATTGGGTTTAGCGGAAGCAGCCGGGTTCAAGGCCGAGCCTGGAAACGGCGTGCAGGCTGAAGTCGAAGGGCGCAGCGTGGCCGTCGGAAACGTCCGCATGATGAACGCGCGTGGATATTCGATGAATGGACTTGAATCCGAAGTCGAGCGTTTGCAGTCTGAAGCCAAGACCGCCATGCTGGTCGCGGTGGACGGAAAAGTGGAAGGTATCATCGCGGTGGCTGATACTTTGAAGGATGGCTCAAAGGAAGCGATTG
Source organism: Chloroflexota bacterium (assembly GCA_021796315.1). The sequence continues at coordinate 7,397 of JAJYOH010000234.1, read as the reverse complement.
CTGAATTGCATCGCATGGGACTCAAGGTTGCGATGATCACCGGTGATAATCAAAAGACCGCCGAAGCAATTGCGAGATTGGTGAATGTTGATGAAGTACTGGCCGAAGTTTTGCCTGAAGGAAAATCGAAAGAAGTTAGAAGGTTGCAGGTTGGAAAGTTGGAAAGTTGGAAAGATGGCGAACCTTCAAACCTTCAAACTTTGAAACCTTTAAATATTGTCGCGATGGTCGGCGATGGCGTGAATGACGCGCCCGCGCTTGCTCAAGCTGACGTTGGCATCGCGATTGGAACGGGGACAGATGTTGCCATGGCCGCCGCGCCTGTGACCTTGATGAGCGGCGATCTGCGCGGTGTGGCGCGCGCCATTTCACTTTCGCGCAAAACACTTGGCACCATTAAACAAAATTTGTTCTGGGCGTTCTTTTATAACGTGATTTTGATCCCGGCAGCCGCGCTTGGATTTTTGAACCCGATGCTGGCCGCAGGTGCGATGGCCTTTAGTAGTATTTTTGTGGTGAGCAATAGCTTGAGATTGAGAAACGCAAAAGTGTAATTCCTTTACAGGTCATGCAGATTTATTTCTACATGACCTGTAATTTTTTTGATGAAACTTGATTCGATAAATCTTAATGTGAGGCAGAATGTCATCCAATAAACAAAAATCAACAATTGACCCGGTTGTTATTATCATGTTCGGCGTTATGTTTTTAGCAATTTCAATGTCCAGTCAAGCGGATATTTTCCCCGGACATTGAAAGCCCCCGCCAATAAATCCATGACTTTAAATCTCATCACCAATCAAACCTATTCCTGTGCGCGTGACTTTGTGATTCCCGCGTTGAATTACTATGAACTCCTTTCTGCAACCGGGACGGCGCAGGTGACCATCCCACCGCAAGCCGCGGGAACAAAATTATTTTTCACCTGCTCGATGGGTATGTACACAGGCCAGATCATTTTTGAATAAGAGAGGCAATCATGATTAAAAAAACTTTCAGCGTTCCAGATATGCACTGCTCGAATTGCTCGATGACATTGGAAAGCATCGAAGACGAATTATCAGGCATCAAGGAAATCAACGCCAGCTATCACAAACAGCAAATGATTGTCGAGTTTGACGAAGCCAAGCTTACGGAAGCGGATATTATTGCGGCGGTACAGGAAAAAGGCTATCAGGCCATCCCGGTCTAATAAATTCCGGGAACGAATTATCTCAAGCCGCCATTCGGCAGCCTGAGTGTTTAAATTAAGTATAATAAGCTAATAGGATATATATGCCGCATTACTTTACACTTAAAGAAGCCAACACTGCTCTCGAAATCATCCGTCCGCTGATGGATGAAGTCCAAAAGATCCGCCAGAAGATTTTGACAACTCAGCCTGAGACCTGGTCGGCCATCGAGCGTTCCGCTGGGAACGGGGGCAACCCGGCCATGAGTAAGCTGGTTAAGAGTTTTGACCGGCTCGATGATCTTTTGCATCGCATCCAGAAGACCGGGGTTCAGGTCAAGGATATTAATACGGGACTGTTGGATTTCCCTGCGCTACGCGATGGACATGAAGTCTGCTTGTGCTGGAAATACGGCGAACGACAAATTGAATATTGGCATGAGATAGATGCAGGTTTTGCAGGTCGTCAGCCGTTAGAAACTTTCTAATACTTTTATGGCGCAGGTAATTCCTCGTCGTATCTTGCGGCGAGGAATTGCTTTAATCACGGGTGTATACTTGCTCGCATCCACAAGGAGAAATATGAAAAAAGGCATCCTCTACGCCGTCGGCGCTTATTTGATATGGGGACTTTTCCCGCTTTATTGGAAACAACTTGAGACCATCCCTGCTTTGCAGTTGATCGGTCATCGCATTGCCTGGTCATTTATCCTTCTGATCATCTTTATATTTGTCACGCGGCAGTGGAAGGATTTCCGCGCCACGTTCAACTCCAAAACCATCCGCATTTATCTGATCGCCGCCTTGCTGATCAGCGTCAACTGGTTCACTTATGTTTGGGCAGTCAACAGCGGCTTTGTGGTCGAGACGAGTCTTGGCTATTACATCAACCCTTTATTTAGTGTCCTGTTGGGCGTGGTTATCTTTCACGAACGGCTTCGCCCAGTTCAATGGATTCCCATCGCCTTGGCCGCGGTGGGTGTGCTTTATTTGACGGTCACCTACGGCTCGCTTCCGTGGATCGCGCTCACACTGGCTTTCACATTCGGGCTTTATGGTCTCGTCAAAAAGACCGCGCCATTAAGCTCGCTGTATGGTTTAACGCTTGAAACAGGTCTCTTGTTTGTTGTCGCCATCGGTTATCTTGTCTATTGCGAGTTTACGGGTCAGGGTGCGTTCCTGCATAGCTACGCCAAATCCAACTTGATGATGGTCGGTGCGGGGCTGGTCACGACTGTTCCGCTGCTGTTGTTTGCCTCCGCTGCGCGACGCATCCCGTTAACAACCATCGGCGTTCTTCAATATATCAATCCCACCATGCAATTCTTGCTCGGCGTGTTGCTCTACAAAGAGCCGTTTACACATGATCGTCTGATCGGTTTCAGCATGGTCTGGGCCGGGCTGATTCTCTTTTGGGCCGAAGGACTTTATGCCCGCCGGAACATTTCACCTGAGCCAATGCCTGAAATTGGAGAAGGTTAGATGAAAATTCTTTTTATCGGCGGCACCGGACTTATCAGCTCGGCTTGTTCTGAACTGGCCGTGGCGCGCGGGCATGAACTATTTATTTTAAACCGTTCCGCTTCAACCAAATATCCCGTTCCTCAGGGCGCGACTTTGCTAATCGGCGATGTCCACGCTGACGGTTCGCATCTCTCCGAACTTTTGAGCGGCTACCGTTTCGACGCTGTTGTCGACTGGATCGCTTTTACCCTACAGGATATCGAACGCGATCTTCAACTTTTTCGCGGCAAGACTGACCAATTTGTTTTTATCAGCTCTGCCTCGGCGTATCAAAAGCCGCCCCAAAATTACATTATCACCGAAGAGACGCCGCTTGAGAATCCATTCTGGGAATATTCACGCAATAAAATTGCCTGCGAAGAAAGATTGATGCAAGCCTACCGCGATGAAAAATTTCCCGTTACCATTGTCCGGCCATCGCACACGTATGGACCTTCGCAAATTCCATTTTGCGTCAGCAGTTGGGCGCATCCGTGGACGGTCATTGACCGCATGAAGCGCGGCAAAAAAGTCGTTATCCCCGGCGATGGGACCTCGTTGTGGGTGCTGACGTGGAACGAAGATTTTGCCAAAGGTTTCCTCGGTTTGCTGGGAAACGAAAAAGCAATCAGCGAGGCGTTTCAAATAACCTCAGATGAAGTTTTGAGTTGGAATCAAATTTATCTCGAAGCGTATCAGGCTCTCGGTCTGGCCCAGAACGTGATCCACATCCCATCCGATTTGCTGGCAAAGTTCGATGCCAACTTCACCGGTACCCTCATCGGTGATAAAGTCAACAGCGTGGTTTTTGACAACAGCAAAATTAAACGTTTTGTTCTTGATTATCACTGCGAAGTCAATTGGGCCGAAGGCGTGCGGCGCGCCATCGCGTGGCATGAAGCGCATCCCGAATTTCAAACGATTGATGCCAATGCCAATGCTTTGTGGGACAGGATCATCACAGTCTACGAAAAAGTATTTCCGTAAAAAGCAAAACTCCGAGTCCACCACGGACTCGGAGTTTTTATAATCTTATTGACCTTTGGCGTATAATTTTATTGGAGCAAAATTGCTCTCCAGAAAGTGAGACCTCATGTCAACCAAGCCGGGGACCATTGCTATTTTGACAGGCGGGGGAGATGTGCCAGGTTTGAATCCCGCCATCCGAGCCGTGACCATTCGCGCTTTGCGGGAAGGTTGCCGCGTCATCGGTGTTCGCCGCGGTTGGGCGGGATTGGTGGATGTGATCCGAGATAAGAAGGCAGACAACAGCAATAATTTTCAAGAGTTAACTGAAGAGGTCGTTAACCGCGCCGGGCGCACAGGCGGAACGTTCCTGCACACATCGCGCACCAACCCATCAAATGTGAAGAAGGCCGATGTTCCAGATCATTTGCAGGATAAATTCAACGCCGACCGAAATGACCTGACGCCCGAAGTTTTGAAGAATCTTGATTTCCTCGGCGTCGATTATCTGGTCCCCATTGGCGGGGATGACACTTTGAGCTATGGCGTGCGGCTATATAAGGAAGGAGTCCGGGTTGTTGCAATTCCGAAAACAATGGACAATGATGTCCCCGGCACGGATTACTGCATTGGCTTCAGTACCTGCGTCACACGCACCATCGCTTTGACCAACAGCCTGCGGACGATTGCAGGCTCACACGAACGCTTTCTGGTTCTGGAAGTTTTCGGGCGTTACGCCGGGTTTACCGCTATGCTGCCAACGATGGCAGGCGCGGCTAATCGATGCGTTATCCCTGAATTTAAGTTCAATATCGAGCATCTAACCGATTTGATGAGCAAGGATCGTCTGCGTAACCCCAGCCGTTATTCGATCGTGCTGGTTTCTGAAGGCGCCATGTTTGAGGGCGGCGAAATGATCTTTGAGGAACATGCAACAGATGCCTATGGACACGCCAAGCTGGGCGGCATTGGTGACGCCGTGGCGGCGGCCATGAAGAATGTCTCACCCAAATTCAACGGCGGCAAGACAGTGGATGTTGTTGATCAGAAACTTGGTTACATGGTGCGCGGAGGCGATCCGGATGCGATTGACTCTGTTGTCCCGATGGCATTTGGAAATCTGGCGCTCGACCTGCTTCTCAAAGGCGTGCATGGACGGCTGGTCGTCTTGAAGAATGGGCGTTACGATAATATGCCGTTGGATGTCATCACCGCCACAAAAAAAGTTGTCAATGTTGAGCAATTCTATGACACTGCGCGTTATCGCCCCAAGTATGAGAATTTTGAGATGAAGCCGCTCTTCATCATGGCCAGCGAAGGATAACCAAGTGGCCGTCACTTCGAAAATGACGGCCACTTTCTATAGGGGAATGCGGTTGTGTCTTTCAACTGCATTCAAACCAATGCCTTTTTTAACAACTCTAAAATTTTGTGCACGGCCACTGGCACTGCCGCCGCAACCTTTGGCGAAAGTTCCTCCGAGAAATCAACCACATTTTTGGATTCGATTGCAACCACATCCACGCGCTCGGGGACTTCTGCTCCCATGGAACGCGCGACTTGCAAGGCCGTCATCAGGGAAGTGTCATGTGCGGATGCAGAATGGCCCACCATCGGATTTGGGAGCGCAAGCAGCGGGAAAACCCTCACGCTTCCCACCGCGCCCTGGCCGGACTCCATTGCATCGACCAGGATCACACGCTGATAACCCAGTGTCCGCTCCATGAGGCTCAGGCCGCCCAGCGAAGCGCACTCCACCTCGACGCAGGATGAAGAGCCGAGGGCGTCGCGTACCTGCTCAGCGACCGTCCAACCGACGCCGTCATCGCCGAGAATGGGATTGCCGAGTCCGATCACGAGAGTTTTCACGGTCGCAGTTCCTATTTTGTGCGTCTATGATGCTGTCGCTGAATCTCCATCGTGGTCGGGCAAAATTGACGTTGAAATCGTGTAGATAAATTCAGACCGCGCATCGGATGAAGCGCTCAAGTGCAGGCTTGGATTTATACCCTGTATCAGAGTCTGGCACATGGAGTTGATTCCATGACGGGCAAGTTCAACGTTCCGCAGCCCGGAACATTCGGCCGCTTTATCCAAAGGAAAATCCGTAATAACAATGCGCACTTCGCCGCCGATGTTTTCTATGGAAAGAGAAACATCCGCTGTTTCGAAGATGCATTTCAGCACTTGAACGGTCGAATCGTCCAACATGGACGGCGGGACAATGTCTTTAAGATGTGCCGCCAGCGATCTTCCAAAGCATTCTCCAAAATCTTGCATGTGATAAAGCGCCTCTGCCATATTGCACCAGGAACAACAATACAACCCATATTCCAGAAATACCCTGAACAAGTCTGTTGCCGTTGATGAACCCCCGCCTACTATTTCGCCACAAATACGAAAATTACCCTGTCCATCGTAACTCAGGAATACATCGCGTTGTTCCATTTCTGCATAGTACATATCTGCGCTGGCGATTGAATATCTGAACAAGTGTGTGACGTGTCGTTCAGCAGGTTGAGTTATCATGGCTTCTCCTTACCGCGCAGGAATCGCTTCCTGTAGATCACTGGAAAATCGATATGCTCTCTCGGCGGCTGTCATGTATGGATCATGAACCGGCAGATCAGTCCGATCTTGAACATGCCGCTGAGAATGGAATTGCCGAGTCCGATCACGAGAGTTTTCATGTTAGCAATATTGTTTGATAACTTTGACTGCTTTGCCTTCCGCGTCACGCACAGTCACTTCGAGCGGCATCTGTCCGGGCAGGGAATGTGTGGCGCAGCCGAAACACGGATCGTAGGCGCGGAATGCCATCTCGACCATGTTCAACATGCCTTCGGTTGCAACTGTGCCGTGTTTAATGAGGCTGCTGGCTGCCTTGTTAATAGACATGCTGATCGGTGCGTAGTTGTTGGTGGTGCCGACGATGAGATTGACCTTTGTCAACAAACCGCGCTCGTCGGTGGTGTAGTGATGCGTCAGTGTGCCACGCGGCGCTTCGACGATGCCTATTCCCTCGGTGGGTGTCTCAGTTGGAATGTTATGGAAATTGGGTGAGGTCACTTCTGGATCGGTGGCAAGCTCCACCCAGCGTTCCGCGGCGTAAAGCAGTTCGATCAGCCGCGCCCAATGCGTGGCGAGTCGTTGATGGACGGGCTTGCCGCCCAGAGTCTTATAGAAATTGTCGTATTCTTCCTGCGCGCGCGGTGTCGCCATGCCGTCTGCTGCGTTGAGTCGCGAGAGCGGAGTCGCGCAATAGACGCCGGAATCATTTCCGTCTATAAATCCCTTCCAGCCGACCTTTTTGAGATAAGGGAATTTTAAATAGGTCCACGGCTCAACACGTTCGGCAATGTGTTCGGCGTAATCCTTCGGCGCGTATTTGACGAATTCCTTTCCATCAGGGTCGACCACGCGAACTTTGCCATCGTAGAAGTTGATTTTGTTGTTCTCATCTACCATGCCCATGTAGTAAGTACGATGGGTGTAAATATCGCCGAGGATGAGATCAACGTATTGCTTGTTACCCAGCACAATATCGTTGAATAGTTTCAGGCTGAATTGTCCAAACTCGACCGCCCATTTGCCCATTTCTTCGATTTGCTTTCGCTCTTCCTCGGTGATGCCTTTGGTGAGTCCGCCGGGGATGGATGTGCACGGATGAACTTTGCGTCCGCCGATCATCTCAACCACGGTATGTCCGGCTTTGCGCGCTTGGATCACTTTGCCGCCGATCTCGAGACCGACTTTG
>JAJYOH010000233.1 GCA_021796315.1 Chloroflexota bacterium | reverse complement strand
GGATGTGGCGCTCGATCTTTTTGAAGATGAACCCGAGCCGGAAGTTCTCGGTCTCGTGGGGCCGGGAAATAATGGCGGCGATACGCTGGTCGCGATGACGCATCTTCTCAAAGCGGGCTGGAAGGCGCAGGCATATTTAATTAAACGCAAAACGACCGATGAATTGGTCAAGGCGTTTCAAGAAGCGGGCGGGGAAATTATTTCCGCATCTAAAGACAAGGAATTTGAATCGCTTGCGTCGGCGTTGGAGAATGTTGACCTTTTGCTTGATGGCGTTTTGGGAACCGGGATACAGCTTCCCCTAAAAGATGATGTTGCCGAAGTTCTCAATGAGACGAACGCCATTCTCGAAGAATTGGATGAGTCGCCTTTTGTGATCGCGGTGGATTGTCCGTCAGGCATTGATTGCGGCACTGGCGAGGCGGCGGATGAATGCATTCCAGCCGATTTAACGGTCACGATGGCGGCGGTCAAACAGGGATTGTTGAAACTCCCGGCTTTTGAATTTGTTGGCGATCTGGAAGTTGTGGATATCGGCCTGCCCGATGATCTGCCTTCGTTGCGGGCTTTGCAAGTCGAAGTCGTGGTCGCGGAAACTGTCGCTGAGATTTTGCCGGAGCGTCCGCTGGATTCGCATAAGGGCACGTTCGGCACGGCGTTGATCGCGGCGGGGTCGGTCAATTACACGGGAGCCGCTTTATTGTCCGGGCAAGCCGCGTATCGTGTCGGCGCCGGACTCGTCACGATGGCAATTCCGGCTTCTTTGCATGGCACGCTTGCGGGACAATTTCCCGAAGCCACATGGATTCTTTTGCCGCATGAAGTCGGCGTGATCTCTGAATCCGCCGCCGAAGTGTTGAAGAAAAATTTCGAGCGCGCCACCGCATTGTTGATCGGTCCTGGTTTTGGCACGGAAGAAAAAACAAAAGAGTTCATTGAAAATTTGTTGAACGAAAAATCATCGCCGAAAAAATCCGGCGCGCGCATCGGCTTTGTGCATGGAGAAGATAAGTCCGAAGAAAAAACTTTTCAATTGCCGCCGATGGTTGTGGATGCCGATGCGTTGAAGCTGCTGGCGAAAATTTCCGACTGGCAGAAAAAACTTCCCGCGCCTGCAATTCTCACGCCGCATCCCGGCGAAATGTCTGTGTTGTGCGGATTATCGAAAGAAGAGATTCAGGAAAATCGTTTGGGTGTTGCGCGGCGCTTCGCACAAGAATGGGGGCACGTGGTTGTGTTGAAGGGCGCGTTCACGGTGATTGCTTCGCCGGATGGACGCGCGACCATTATTCCGGTTGCATCGCCTGCTCTTGCCCGCGCCGGGACCGGCGACGTTCTTGCCGGACTCGTTGTCGGCTTGCGCGCCCAGGGTGTGGACGCGTACGATGCCTCGCTGGCGGGTGCATGGATCCACGCGCAAGCTGGTTTGTATGCCGCCGACGATCTCGGCGCCACTGCATCTGTTTTGGCGGGCGATGTGTTAAATTCTGTCAGTGATGTGTTGTCGGAGTTGGAAAGTTGAAAAGTGGGAAAGTTGGAATGTTGAAAGGTTGGAAGGTTTAATAAAGAAGACGCCCTTCATTATCGGAGAGCGTCTTTCATTTCAACTTGCCAACCTTCAAACCTTCTAACTCTTAAGGAACTCTTCCAGGGATTCTTTGCTGATGCGATATGCGTTGCCGAGTTTCTTGGCCTTCAAAGTTCCGTCTTTGATGGCGGCCTGAACATCTTCCTCGGAAACTTTCAAGATGGCTGCTGCTTCGGATGGTGTCATCACATCCGGGATGCCCGCAGGTTTGGCGCCGCCGTTGTTGTTTTGTTGCTGTCCGCTCTGCATCCCGCCTTGAAGCGCCTGGCCCATCAAATTGCCGATGCCCATTCCGGCGCCGATTCCAGCCGTCAGGCCTGCGCCGCCGCTTTGATTGTTGGCCGCGTCGCGCATGGAGTCAGCCGCTTGCAGTTGGGTATAAGTCGCCATGTCGAGCATCCCCATGTCGCGCAGTTCCTGAGCCGACTTGTCGGATGGCTTGAGGTTGCCAACGTAGAAGGTTTTGAGCGTCAGGCCCATCGCCTCGAAATCGTCCTGCGCTTTGGCGCGCACGCCCGCGCCAATCTCTTCCGTTAGCCCGATCATCTCGGGGACAGCATGTTTGGCGGCTGTTTCGCCGAGAATATCCTGTAATTTGGAGAGCAACATGGTGCGCAGGCGTTCTTCGATATCGCCAGTGCGGAATGCGCCTTGTGTGCCGACAATCTTGGTCACGAACATCTGCGGGTCGCTGACCTGGAACGAATAAGTTCCAAAGCCTTGCAGAAGAGCCACGCCGAGTCCCATGCCCGGGTTACGGACGATGATCGGCTGGGGCGTGCCCCATTTCTTGTTGGCGAATTCCTTCATCGAGACGAAGTAAACTTCGGCGGGGAAGGGGGTGCGGTCATTGAAGGCCTTGCCTATGAAATTGATCACCAGCGGAATGTTGGCCGTGGCGATTGTGTGGCGGCCCGCTTTGAACACGTCCAGCGCGTTGCCGTCACGGAAGAAGACGGCCGACTGCGCCTCGCGCACGATCACCTGTGAACCGACTCGATAATCGCCGATGCTGTTGTCGTCCGGGAAGCGATGGACGATCTCGTCTGCCATTTCGTTCGGGTATTCAATGACATCAAAAATTCTAGCCATGTATCTCTCCTTCTTTTTATAATAACGGTTTGATTATAACCCAATGGTTTTGTGAGTAAATGAACCGTTTGTCTTATTTTAATACGTTGACAAATCCCAAAGGTCTCAAAAACCTTTAGGGTTTCAGTTGGGCCTTCATCGACTTTCCGCTGCCTTTGTCTTTCAACATCATAATTTCAGCCAGGATGCTGACGGCAATTTCCTGCGGCGTTTCGGCGTTTAATTCCAGTCCCATCGGCGAGTGGACGCGCGCGATCTTTTCGTCGGCCACACCTTTTTCTTTCAGGGCCTTGACGGTTGTTGCCCACCTGCGTTTTGACCCGATGACTCCGATGTAAGCCGCGGACGAATCGAGCAGGCTGGGCAACCCCGCCGCATCCACACCCGACCCGCGACTGGTCACCGCCAAATAAGTCTGGCGCGTGATCTTGAGTTGTTCCGTTAATTTTTCCATCGGGACGGCATAATACGCATCCGCACCCGGCACGGACTCTGGAGTGCAGAATTCGGCGCGGTCATCGCTGACAGCCACGCGGAATCCCAGCCACTTGGCAAGGTGGACAACTGCCTTTCCCACGTGCCCGCCGCCGATGACAACGATCATGGGCGCTGGCAAAATTGGTTCCACAAAGACCTCCACTTGACCGCCGCATACGCCGGGGTCGCCGCGTGATGGATCGGACATGTTGTAGGAAAGCAGGCGCGGCTTGCCGTCCGCAACGGCCATCCAGGCTTCATCGAGCACGCGGTGTTCCAAATCTCCACCGCCGACGGTGCCGATAAAATTTCCGTTGGGGTAGACCAACATTTTGCTTCCAACGTGTCGAGGTGTCGAGCCTTCGCTCTTTACGACTATGCACAATGCGGCGGACTCATTGTTCTTTTCGATTTCTGCGAGGGCTTGATAGATTGAATCCATAGCTTAATCATTTTATCATGTCGTTGCGAGGGAGTTCGCCTGCCCTGTGTTCTTTCAGGGTCCCGAAGCAATCTCCTGTTTCAAAATGAGATTGCTTCGCACAAAGCGCTCGCAATGACGTAAATCACGGTCCCCACTGCGGCTGCCAATCGGGTTCGGGAAAACTGGTCAGTTGGCGCGTGCTGTGGCCGTCGGCGCGCATAATGTAAAGATCAGCCTGGTTGTTGTTGCGGAGGGAATTATAGACAATGTATTGCCCGTCGGGTGAATAAGCCGCAGCCGCGTTGTTCCCGCCAAAGGTCAATTGTGTGAGCGCGCCCGTTGCGACATCGACCCGGTAAATTTCCCGGGCCGCGGCCGGACCGGCGTAGATCAAAATATTCGATCCATCCGGCGACCAGGATAAACTCCCGCCGATATCTCCTTCGCCATGTGTAATTTGGCGTGGTGGCTGTGAAAGTTGTTTCGCGTTGAGCACGAAGACCTGATAGGAAAAATCATTCTCGACCGACATGGCGAAGGCGATCTGATTTCCATCCCGCGACCAGGCCGCGCCGACGATGGCTTTCGTTCCTGTGTATATTGCGTGTGGTTTTTCTCCGCCGCGTCCCATGAGCCACAACTCGGATTTTCCATCTGCTGTTTTATTGACAAAGAGAATCTGTTTTCCATCTGAAGAGAAATCAGGCGAGAATAAATTGCCGATGTTGCTGGTCAGTTGGCTTATCTTTGAGTCGCCCAGGTTGATCGAGTACAGATCAAAATTATCATACTGGTTGACTGCATAAACAACTGACTTGCTATCCGGCGAGATGGTGGGGTAATAAGTGTTTGTGCTGTTATCGGTCAGTTGTTTGTAACCCGAACCGTCTGCGTTGATGATGCAGATCTGATTGTTATCTTTACGCGTACAGGTGAAAACAATATGTCCGCCATGCACATCGGTGGGAAATGGCAATGGCGTGGCGGATGGCGTCACGGTGGGAACTTTGATCTTATTTACGTCTATTGGATTTTCAAAATATTGTGATGGCTGAATAAGCGCGAATAGCCCGATGATGATTGCCAGAACGATCAGGCTGATCGGTAATGAAGCGCGGCGGCGCGGTTGCCTGAAAAGATTGGGTCGTCGTTTGCCGGAATCGTATTTCATGGCCGATGTTCAAATCATTGTTTGATTATCTCTCCAGCAGTCCCAAAACCACCGGCAGCATTTGTTTCTTTCTTGAGACCACACCGGGTGCATCGCGCGTGCCATCGGCGAGAGGCGGGTAGGGCAGGTCGTCGAGCACGGGCGGCGGATTGGACGTTGTGATCACGCGGCTCGAACCGCGCACCACGTCGGTGATGAGCAGCATGGCAAAGTCGAGTCCGCGTTTGTCGCGCAGATCATCCAACGCGGATTGAATGGGGTTGAGATATTCAGTCAGTTGAACCAGGTCAGTGACCTCGGCCTGCGCCACCGCAAATTTAAATCCACCGGCTTCGAATGGCTTGATGTCGGTGCTGACGATTTCTTCCGGCTTGCGATTCGAGAGTCCCGCGCCCGCAGATAAAACTTCCTTGCCATAAGATTCAATCGTCTCACCCTTGAGCGGACTTCCGCCAACGAAGGCCCAGCGCGAGAGTCGCTGCGCGGCCTGGTGGTCACGCGGCGTGGTGGTGGGAGAGGTCAAGATAAGGGTGTCCGCTAAAAGTCCGGCAAGAAGCGCACCGGCCAGGGCGGGCGGCATCGAGAGTCCGGCCTCGGCAGTTAATTCCGAAACGAGAGTCGATGTCGAACCGACCACGTCCACCGTGAATCGAATCGGCTGGTGAGTCGATGGATTGCCGAGCCGGTGATGATCCAAAATTTCAAGCAGTTCGGCTTCTTCGAGCGCGGCCAAAGCCTGGCGCGGTTCGTTGTGATCGACAAGAATGATTTTCAAGCGCGGCGGGTTGAGCACTTCGCGCTGGCGGGCGATGCCCACGTATAAACCGTTTTCATCGACGACCCAATAATCGTTGAACTCATCGCGCAAAATTTTGTTGAGCGAATCGCGGATGTGCGCGTTGGCCGCAAACTTCGGCACGGATGCGTCGGCGGCATCCTTGCATTGCGCCGACATCATTTCGCGCACGGTCGTATCGCCGGGGCGCGGGCCGAGTGTTTGCGTAAAGTATTTGAACAGACTCATGCCATTGATGAGCCCGAACGGTTTTCCATCTTCGCCGACGACCGGCGCAACGCCGCCAGTCTTGCTGGCGAGAGTCCACGCCGCGCCGAGTTGCGCTTCAGGGCGGATGCTATCGAGCCGCATCATCACGGACTCGAAACGCGGGGATGCGTCGGTGAGCAGCATCGGCGCTTCAAGCTCCAGCCGTTTAAGCGCCCACGCTGTTTGCGGGTTCAACGCGCCGGCGCGTGCGGCCACCGCCTCGGCCTGGTCCCGTTCGCGCAAAAGCCAGGCGTAGCCCATGGCGGCGGCAATTGAATCTGTATCCGGGTTGACGTGCCCGATGACGTAAATTTTGTTTGACATTATTTCAGTCCCAGAAATGTGCGGGAAAATTTGCGAATTGTTTTTGAAATTGCGATTGCTTCTTTTGTTTCTTCGATCGTTGGGCTGCTCCGGGATAGCGCGTTGCGACCGCGTAAGCTGATAGCGTGTCGGGCGTATCTTCGGGGACGCCCATAAAAACACCGGCTTGTTCCAGCAAATTGTTGAGTAAAACCAGGTCATGAGTCATCGGAAATGATTTGCTTTTATGAACCAGAATGGCTTTCATATATTTTTCAGCGCATTGTTGAGCGTGGAAGCATGTGCCATAAACAGATGGCTTACTTCCGCGAAACAGTTTCCCTGTGTTATTGAAATCATCTTCTGCGTGGTCGATCCATGCTTCAAAATCGTTATGCCTGCTCATAAAGCACTCTTCCCTTTGAGATAATTTCACGCATGAAAAAATTTCCCTTGTCTCGCAATTCTCTTTCAAGTTCTTTCAGCGTTTTGACGATCACATCAATTGGAAACTGGCGAGGCCGTAATAATCGCGAAACGGCAAGATAACGCTCTTTTTGTGTGGCTTTGGTTTCCATGATGACCAGCAAATCCACGTCACTGTCGGATGTAGGATTGCCGTAGGCGTAAGAGCCAAAAAGAATGATCTTCTTCGGCTTGAGTGTTTCTGCAATTTTTCTTACAGCTTGAGGAAGGGTCTTGGATACCGGTGGAAACCCAACTGGATGGACATTTGTCGTGATTCTTAACATGGCGAAACTCCTCTGCTGAATTATATCTCGCCTTTTTCGACCAGCCGTAGAAAAGCATCCACAACGTGCGGATCGAAATAAGTCCCATTATTTTCCTTGAGATACTGAATGGCTTTTTCTCTCGGCCAGCCCTTTTTATATGGGCGATCGAATTGCACCGCGTCCCACACATCCGCCACGGTGAATATGCGGGCCGAGACTGGAATTTCGCGCCCTTTGAGTCCGCGCGGATAACCGGTGCCGTCCCATTTTTCATGATGACAGTATGGAATTTCCATCGCCTTTTTCAGGAACGGAATTGGTTCCAAAAGCTGGTGGGCGATCTCAGGATGTTTGCGGACGATGGCACGCTCTTCGTCTGTAAGCGGGCCGGTCTTGCGCAGGATTTCGTCGGGGATCGCCATTTTGCCGATGTCATGCAGAAGTGCGCCGCGATGAATGTGTACCAATTCATCTTCGGGGATTTCCAGGGCGCGCGCGACTTTGAGCGTGGTTTCGGTCACGCGGCGGCTGTGACCTTCGGTCTCTTTATCGCGGAACTCGAGCGCTTTTGCCCAGCCCTCAAGAGTTGTATCGTAAGCGGCAGCCAGCTCCTCGGTCCGGGCCTGGACGCGTTGTTCCAGTTCAGTATTTAAATTTCGCAGGGTCTGTTCCAATTCCTTGAGCGCGGTAATGTCATGTGAAATAAAGATTCGCCCGACAAGTTTTCTTTGTGTGTCGTATATCGGCCAGACGGTCAACTCGTAGGAGATCGTTTTGTGGTGTAATTCGAACATTGTCTCGACTCGGGCGTGAGTCACGTCGGTATACATTTTGATGGGAATGGGAGAATTTATAAATACTTTTTTGGCGGGCTGGCCGATAACATCATTGGCTTCCCTTCCGATCAAGTCGAGCATGGCGCGGTTGATGTCTATCACCACGCTTTGGTTGTTGAGGATGACCACCGGATCGACCAAATCTTCAAACACCTTGTCGCGGCCAACCGGGATGACATCGAAAATTTGGAATCGGTAAATTCCCCAGATCAGAATCAAATTGCCGATGGCGATGCTGATCGGTATTGGGTCCTGCCAGGGTGTTAACTGAAGTCCAAGCAGCGATAATATTGTTCCAAGCGCGGGTGTTAGAAAACTAACAATGATCGTTGCCACCTGTGCCCGAAAAAGATTGTGCGGCTGGAGAAAATGTTGAAAAAGAAGACTTAGGCCAATCGTCGCAATTATGTATCCATAAAAATAGAAACCCACGGCGAGACTGGTGTGAAAATATTCAACCTCGGGGAGCGGGCTGATATTGTTTAAATGCGGGTCGATGCGAAGCCAGTGATATGTCCCGTCCGTGGCTACCAATGGAATGTATAGGAGCGGAATGATTAAGGAAAGCCAGAACAGGGTCTTTAGCTTTGGAAGCTTGTATTTTGTGTATTGCACGGCAAATGTGGGAAATGCAACAATGACTATGCTGCTCGCGAGCCATTCAGTGCCATCCCAAAAAATTTTTTCTGAAAGAGTCGGACTTAGCAATTCAATTACATAAGCAAGTGTCCAGAGTAATTGGCCGGCGATAAACCAAACAAACGCGCCTGATCCCTGGATGTGGCGACGCTGCCAGACGTATAAAAATATACCTGTAGAAAGCCCTAGTACATGTAGGCGTAAATGAGTAAGAAGTTAGGCAACGAGAGCCTTGCCCTGATAAGTCCATTTGAATGGTTTAGCCATCGTTCGATTGTAGTAT
>JAJYOH010000232.1 GCA_021796315.1 Chloroflexota bacterium | reverse complement strand
TTTGCGGATGCTCGCGGGCGCAGATGGAAATTGGGTGCGCGTTGGTGACCCGAACCAGGCCATCTTCGAAACGTTCACCACCGCCGACCCAAACCTGCTGAGGCACTTCATAAAAACCGCCGACCTTAGCCTTGATCTCCCCAACTCCGGGCGCAGTCAGCCTTCGATCATCAATCTCGCAAATCATTTAATTGATTGGGTGATGAATGAACACGTCAATCCTGAAGCACGCGACGCGCTCTCGCCGCCTTATATTCAACCCGCGCCGGAAGGCGACCCGCAACCGAATCCACCGGACGATCCAGGCGGAATCAAAATCGTCGGCAAGAAAATGAATCCCGATCAGGAAGTGGAAGAAGTGGTCAAGTCCATCGAGAAATGGATTCCGAGTCACAAAGATTCAACCGTCGCAGTTTTAACTTCCACCAACGACCACGCCGCGAAAGTCGCCGAGGAATTAAAGAAACGAAAGATCGAATATCGCGAACTTCTGCGCAGCACTTCGCCGACGCGCGCTGCGGCTGGCGCGTTGAGTTATGTTCTCAGCTATCTGGCCGCGCCCGATTCCGCATCCAAGCTGGCGCAGACTTATCGAGTCTGGCGGCGCGATTGGCGCGAAGACAAAGAGCACGAACCGATGGTCGCCCAGGTGGCTGGATTAATTCGCAAGTTCAAGAATGTAGAAGAATATCTTGCGCCGCTTATCCCCTCAATCCCTATCCCCTTGAAAGGGAAAGGGGAAAAAGGAATGGGGACAGGCGCAGCCAATGAATGGCTGGCCGCTTTGAGTGAGTCCGAAGCGGATGAAATTGTCGCGGAGTTGAGCACGTTCCGCGAAGTTGTCCGCCGCTGGCACGGCGCAACCGTCCTGCCCATCGATCAATTGGTGTTGACCTTGTCGCAGGAAATTTTTAGCGCGCCGGCCGATCTGGCGCTGGCGCATAAACTGGCGCTGGTGATGAGGCAGGTCGCGGACGAAAACCCCCAGTGGCGTCTGCCCGAACTGACGCCGAGCCTGCACGAGATCGCGCGCAACGAACGGCGCTTCATCGGCTTCTCATCGGACGATGGCGGATTCAACCCGAACGAATATAAAGGTGTGGTGGTGATCTCGACGGTGCACAAGGCGAAGGGACTGGAATGGGATCGCGTATATTTGATGTCGGTCAATAATTATGATTATCCGTCGAACCAACCCAATGACCGATTCATCTCAGAGCGCTGGTTCGTGCGCGATAGTTTGAATTTGGAAGCCGAAGCGCTGGCGCAATTGAAGGCGGCCACGTCGACCAGCGAATATGATTTTTACGAAGAAGGTTCGGCCACGCGCAAGGCGCGTCTGGATTATGTGCGCGAACGCTTGAGATTATTTTATGTGGGCATCACGCGCGCCCGCAGGGAATTGATCGTCACCTGGAACACTGGCCGCAAAGGCGATGCGACACCGTCGCTTCCGTTCGCGGCCATGCAGGGCTGGTGGGAAAGTATGCAAGGCATTAAGTAATCCAGTTACATATCACTAAAGATTTAACGCAAAGGCGCAAAGACGCCAGGTTTCTTAATTGCTCTTTGCGACCTTGCGCTTTTGCGTTGAGTTTTTTAAATTCTCAAGTGCGCCAATTTTCATTCCTTGATATCTTTGATTTGTGCAGTTTTCTGTTTCAACAAATCTGCAACGGCGGCATCGTAATCGCTGTAAATCGGAATAACATTTTTCATCCCCGAAACATCCAGCACATCCGCGACTAAAGGAAGCGGGCTGAGCATTACAAACTTGCCCGCGTTTTCAATCACGGCTTTGGCCGTCCACAAAAGCAGGCGAATACCAACAGACGAAAGATAAGTCACGCCCGAAAGATCGACCATCACAGGGACTTCGCGTCCGGCAGTGTAACCGACGAATTTAGTCTCGACATCTCCCACGCCCTTAATATCCAATTGACCAATGAGCTTGATCAGCCGGATGCCATTTTCCATTTGCGTAAATTGCAGTTCCATCTTCAACTATCTCCTGAAATTAAAATAGGCGGACTCTGATTTTAGTTAACTTGCGGCCAGGTATTGTTAACAACAGGTTATGGTTTATTTAAAAGATGATTCAGCGAATGAGCGCTCAATGGCGATAATTCAACACGCTGCTTATTTGGTACAATTACTTAAAATAATAAACTAGGAGGCTGGAATGAGTTATATCATTGGGCCCGATGTTAGTTTTTATGAAGACAAGCCAGAGACGCCGCAGGGAATCGACTATGTCAAAATGCGGCAGTCGGCAGCTTTCGTTATTGTCCGCGCCGGGCAAAATTTATGGCCCGATCCCATTTTCACAGTCACCTGGGCCGATGCGAGAGCGTCCGACATTCCGCGCGGCACTTATTGGTTTTACGATAGCCGCGCAGACCCGAAACGCCAGGCCGAAAAATATGTCGAAACGCTGGGCGGAGATTTAGGGGAACTGCCTTTATTCTGCGACTTCGAGGAAAAATATAACGGTCCATATCAGGGATGGAAACAATGGTACGCCTTCATCGAGCGGCTCAAAGCGCTGGTCGGCACAAAAGAGATCGGCATTTACACAGCCTACTATTACTGGCGTGATAACGCGCCGAATGCCATCTTCCAGGCCGCCAACCTGGAATACTTTCATCAATACCCGCTATGGATCGCCCATTACGGCACAGATGCGCCCAGCATCCCAAAACCATGGGGACCGACCGAATGGCTATTCTGGCAATATACAGACGCTGGAGACGGGCCGTTGTATGGAGCAGAGAGCAAAGGCATCGACCTGAATTATTTCAATGGCGATTTGCCGACATTCATACAACGTTTCAATATAAGTTCATCAAATCCGCTGCCTCCGCCCCCGCCGACTCCGCCGCCCAGCACCATCGATTTGACGGGATATAAATTTAAAGTCAACACCACCGCACTCAATATGCGTGATGGTCCCGGCATAACCTTCAATAAAGTTGGGGTTCTTGCCCAGGGCGATATCGTTGACGGGATCAAAGAACTGGCCGATAAGAGTTGGATCCAGGTTAAACGAAGCGACGGTTTGATCGGCTGGTGTTCAGCGGCATATCTTGTAATTTCCTACACACCACCGCCGCCGCCTCCCCCGCCGCCGCCGCCCGTTACCATTGACCAAACAGGAATCAAATATCAGGTCAACACCGCGACGCTTGACGTCTACGCAACACACGACGCAACTTCGACCAAAGTCGGCGCTTTGAATCAGGGCGATGTAGTGGATGCAATTGTCGCTCTCGCCGATTTGAGTTGGATACAGATCCGCCGAAGCAGTGACGGCCTGTCAGGCTGGTGCGTTGGTTCATCCCTGACGGTTGTACCTCCGCCTCCGCCGCCGCCCACGATCGACCAGACCGGAATCAAGTATCAGGTCAGCAGCGCGACGCTTGATATCCACCAAACATGGGATCCAAGTTCAACGGTAGTCGGCTCTTTGAATCAGGGCGATGTAGTGGACGCGATCATTGCCCTGGCTGACAAGAGTATGATTCAAATCCGCCGAAATGACGGACTGACCGGTTGGTGTCTCGGCCAATCTTTGGTTGTCGCGCCGAATACGATCGATCAAGCTGGAATCCAATATCAAGTCAACACTCCCGGATTAAATGTTCGTCAGGGACCGGGCGTAACCTACAACATATTGGGTGTTCTGGCGCAGGGCGATGTGGTGGATGGAATCGTTGCTCTCCCTGACAAAAGCTGGATACAGGTTCGACGAAGCAGCGATGGCTTGACGGGCTGGTGCTCCGGCGCGTATCTGATTGTTTATATCCCGCCTCCGCCGCCTCCTGATCAGACATGGTACCGGGTTAACACCGCCGCGTTGAATGTGCGCTCAGGGCCGGGCACCACCAATCCCGTAGTCGGAAGCCTGCAAAAGGATGACGTGGTCGCGTCCCCCACCCCCGGCATATCCCCTGATGGAAACTGGATCCAAATCGCCCGGGTCGATGGCATGACAGGTTGGTGTTCCATTTCGTATTTGGTTAATCTGGGAAAGACGACACCAACTTCACTTAACCAGAAAATATTTAGCGGTGTAACGTATTTCCGAAAAGAAAGCGCGGCGCCGCACAAAATGATCGTCCACGCTTTGGGCATAGATATGCAGTCCAGCGGACTCCAATTCCTGGTCACCCCTCCCGTCCGCCAAAGCGGGCCGCCGCTTTGTTCGCAAAAAACATCTGACTTCTTAAGCAAGTCCGGTGTACAGATCGCAGTCAATGCGGATGCCTTCACATACGCAGACCCGGCCACTTATGATCCAAAAATTTATTGTCCCGGCGGCGGCGACCCCGTCCTGCCGAATGGCTACACAGCCTCACGCGGCAATATATATTTCAATCCAAAGCAAGTTGAACCGGTCCTGGTGATCAACCAATCCAACGTCATTCAGTTTGTTCAACCCAATGGAGTAGTAAAGCCTGACGGTCAGGTATTCAATGCTGTTTCAGGCGACCGAATGTTGGTAATAAATGGCAGGACAGTCAGCAACCTGGACAATACAAGAGTCGATCCTCGCACCGCAATAGGCTTAAGCAAAGACAGGCGTTGGTTAATTCTGGTTGTGGTCGATGGCCGCGAGACCAGCATCGGCGCAACCTTCGTCGAACTCGCCGCCTTGATGATCTCCTTTGGTTGCTATACGGCCATGGCGCTGGACGGCGGCGGCTCGTCGACAATGGTCATACAAGGCATCGATAAAAAACCGCGCATCTTGAACACGCCGGTCGATAACAACACTTTCGGCCAGGAGCGCGCGGTAGCCAACCATCTGGGAATTTTCGTCAAAAAGTAAAAGTATACCGAATCAAAAAATCGAGACTACGTCTCGATTTTTTGATTCCCCGCCGCTTTGTTGTAAAATACATCCATGCCGGATATTCTTCGCCAGCCCTTTACCTTCTCGCAATCATCCCTGCAAGATTACGCCGACTGTCCACGCAGATTTCAATTGCGCTACATCGACCAACTTACCTGGCCGGCAGTTGAGTCAGAGCCGGTCGTTGAGAATGAACATCGCCAGCAGGAAGGACAGATTTTTCACCGTCTCGTTCAGCAGCATTTACTGGGACTGCCAGCGGAGAATCTAATACGTTTGGCGAATACGCCCAACCTGACCCGATGGTGGGAAAATTACACCGCAGCGAACCTCGGCCTGAGCGGCTACAGGACATTTACAGAATCCACGCTGTCCGCTCCGCTCGGCGAGCATCGCCTGCTTGCAAAATATGATCTGATTGCAATCGAAGAAAACAAGGCCGTCATCATGGATTGGAAAACATACGCCAAGCGTCCGCGCGACGAGTGGATGTCTGCCCGCTGGCAGACGCGCGTTTATCGGGCATTGCTGGCAGTGGCAGGAAATCAATTAAACGGCGGCCAGCCTATCGTCCCCGAAAGAATCGAAATGATGTACTGGTACGCGGATTTTCCATCCGAACCGGCGCGATTCAAATATACATCCGCACAGTTCAAACGTGATTGGTCTGCAATTGAAAAAGTGGTCAATGAAATTTCATCGGCGCAGGAATTCCCCATGACCGAAGATGAAAAGATGTGCCGCTTCTGCGTTTATCGTTCTTATTGTGACCGCGGCAAACAAGCGGGCACATTCGAAGAAGCCGAGGCCGAAATGGAATCCGAGGCCGCCTTCGATGTGAATTTTGAACAGATCAGCGAGATCGAATTCTAGTCTTTTTTTGATGTAAAGCACCCTTGACATCCATCGAGGGTTGTTTTATATTAAGCGGTGTAAAGCACACTTTACACAAGGAGAAAACAAATGACTACATCACTCACCACTTCCCAACCCATCGCTGACGCAATTCCAGTACCTGGAAAGAAGGCGGGAGTCTGGCCATGGGTCATGACGTTCATCCGCCTGCCTCTCATGCTGCTTGGCCTGATCGTCGGATGGCTGTTCCTGACATTGACCGGTAACGCGCAGCCTTGGAGCACCGCCATCAGTTTAACCAATGTGCTCTTCACTTTATTCGTGGATGGAATTTGTCTTGGGCTTTTGCTCTGGCGCGCCCGTGAAGAAAATTTCAGATTCGCAGATTTGATCAACTTTGATCGCGCACGGCTTTGGAAGGATATTTTGAGCGGGCTGGGCTGGTTTATCGTTCTGACAATTTTGTTCCAGATAAGCACGATCGTCAGCATGTTGATCGTCTACGGGCCGTCAATTTTCAATCCGCAGACAACCACACATTCTGGATTTCAAATGCCGCCAGTATGGGTGTTTTGGTGGAGCGCAACCATCTTTCCGATCGCCGTTGGCTTCATCGAGGAGATGACTTACCGCGCTTATGCCCTGCCTCGGCTTGAAGCGGCCACACAAAACCGTTGGACAGCCCTGCTGATTATGAGCTTCGGCTTCGCATTGCAACATGTAGCCTTGCCTCTGGTTGATTGGCAAACTTCGTTGACACGCTTTTTGGGCATGTTGCCTTTCGGCCTGATCCTCGGCTTGATCTATCTAAAATCGCGCAGGTTGATGCCGCTGATCATCGCCCACTGGGCTCTGGACTTTGTTTTTATAGGCATCTTCCCTTTGCTCGCTATTCTACACAGTTAACCAAACAATAAGGAGATTTTATATGAACGAAAACACCAAGCGTTATTTGACAGAATTTGGCTGGAGCATGACCACTTACGTTGTCACCGTTTTTATTACAGCCAGCTTGATTAACCACATGCCGGATTCGCCCTGGCGCATTCCGTTGGCAGTTATGCCGGTCGTGCCCATTATCTTCATGCTAATAGCCTTCCTGCGATATCTCAGCAATGTTGATGAACTCCAACAACGTATTCAACTGCTCGCTATTGGCTTCGGCGCTGGCTTGACCGGTTTAATTACTTTCACTTATGGATTTCTGGAGACCATTGGCTTTCCTCATTTGTCGCAGCTATGGGTTTTCCCTATGATGATCGCACTGTGGGGAATCGGCACAGGAATATTCACTCAAAGATACAAATGAAAAACCATTTGCGTGAATTGCGCGCCAAACAGGGATGGTCGCAGGCAGATCTGGCCGACAAGTTGAATGTGTCGCGCCAAACCATCAACGCCATTGAGACTGAAAAATACGACCCGAGTTTACCGCTGGCTTTCAAGATCGCAGAGTTATTCAATTTAAAAATCGAGGATATATTTCTGTCAGAGAGAAAGTCTCCAAAGAAATAAGCGGCCTTTGCAAAAGTTTTATGGGGCGGGCTTGCAACCCGCCCTAACTTGAACATTCAAACAGAGGTCACTGCCCAATGAAAATCCCCAAATGATTTGCCACCGGCCGCTCGTGGCCGGGAATTCTTTTATCGATCGGGGAATTTAAAATACGGGGCTGGCCATCTTTTCCCTGAACGACCATTGTTGACGAACCACCGCCATCCAAACTCATCGCATTCTGCGCGCCCAAAGAAACCATCAGGTCAGCCAGTTCCTGGCGTGTCATGCCGTCGCTGTAAAACGGCTGGCGTCCATCGACGACCACCAGATAAATAAATCGGCCGTTGTTGGAAAAGCCAATGGCCGTGCGCGGCTGCAAAGCAGCATTATCCAGATCGGCGATCACGTTGCCGGCCCTCAACAATATGGCGTCACCCGAAATGGCGTTGTATGGATTGTCCACCGCGGTAAATGAAAAATCGTTCCAGCGTGAAATATAAAGTGTGGGGTCCGGCAATTCCGACTTCCAATAAAATTTTCCACGCGAGGCCGTATTGCCGAGCGGCGCAACCGGGTCGCCGACATGCGGGTAATAATCGAGAATGCTGTTCGACCACCACGGAACAAAGCCATCCCCATTAACGGCAATCTGCACACTGAACTTTTCCAAAAACTGAGAGGTGGTTCGCGCGCGCAACGGATATTTTCCCTTCGTATCATCCGGCGGCGTGACGAGAAAATGTATCTTTGCAGTACGCGCATCAATCTTGATAACGTGGATCACCAGCGGGCGCGGCGAAAGCCAGACTTTTCTTTCATACGTCACGCCATCAAACAATTTTTCCTTCGTTGGAACCGGAGCCGGACGGCCGTTTAAATAAAACAGGATTCCAACCAAAGCGATTCCCGTCAAACCCAGCGCGGCGAAAAGTATCCACCGTTTGATATTTTTCTTCATAACAAAATTCTATCCATCAAAACTTGGAATTGGATTAATAAAGATTCTTTTGTACACGGATTATGCTGATTGCACGGATTCACACGGAAATATTTAAATAAATCCACGTTGATCCGCGAAATCCGTCCAATCCGTGTACAAAATTTCTCTACCGTACATCACAAGATTTTTACCGCGAAGAACGCGACACCTGCCCTGGCGGGCGGTGCTAGGGAGAACGCACGTGTGCCTGCGTCCAGTGCAGGCAAAGATTTAAAGGTTTTCTTAGCGAACTTTGCGCGCTAAGCCCTGCGTTTTTTCAGGGTCGCGGTTCAATTTTTGGCTTGTGCGGTAGAGAGTATAAAATAAAAAATGGCAGAAGTAATGTCTGCCATTTTGGGAATTATAAAAATCTACAATGAGAATTCCTGCATTGGCTGGCGGATGGC
>JAJYOH010000010.1 GCA_021796315.1 Chloroflexota bacterium | reverse complement strand
AAAAAATATTTGAAATAACGCGGTGGTTGAGTAGGATTGAGAGCGAAGCGTATCGAAATCCATATCGAAACCACCGCCGTACACTTGCGCCAGGCGCAAGTGCAGGTGTCGAGACCACAATAATTTGAAAAGGCAATCATGAATCCCGATCCAAAGATGGTTGAACAGTTAGTTGAAATCATTACGCACGAAGTCCTCGCCGCGATGGCGGAAGAGCAGGAACGCAGCAGTAATCCTGAAGGTTATCAATGCAAATTTGAATGTTCCGATCAACTGTGCGTGAAGATGTGCTTTGATAAAACCGGAAGCGTTGTCAACGCCGGCGCGGAGAGATTATCGTCCACGCTGGGAGTCATCCCGCAGGATTTGAAGCTTGCAAAATTGATCGATCACACTTTGCTGAAACCGGATGCCACTCAACAGGAAATTGCGCAGCTTTGTTTCGAAGCTCGCAAATACGGGTTTACATCCGTGTGTATAAATCCGAGTTGGGTTCCGCTGTGCGCGCAATTGCTGAAAGATTCGCCGGTCAAAGTTTGCACCGTGATCGGGTTTCCTTTAGGCGCGACCGCCCCCGAGGTCAAGGCTTTTGAAGCGGAGAACGCCATCAGGCAGGGCGCGACCGAAATTGACATGGTCATCAACATCGGCGCATTGAAGGCGCGCGACCTGGAAGTTGTCGCAAAAGATATTCGCGGCGTGGTCAATGCTTCACATTCTCGCGGCGCAATCGTCAAAGTCATCATCGAAACGGTTTTGTTGAACGATGAAGAAAAAACGATCGCCTGTTTGCTTTCAAAAGAAGCGGGCGCGGACTTTGTAAAAACGTCCACCGGCTTTGCGGGCGGCGGTGCGACTGTCAATGATATTGCTCTCATGCGCCGCACGGTCGGGCCTGAGATGGGAGTTAAAGCATCCGGCGGCGTAAAAACTTTTGAAGACGCCGAAAAAATGATCAAGGCCGGAGCGACGCGCATTGGCGCGAGCGCGGGCGTGAAAATCATTCAAGGTCCGAGCAGGGAAGCAGTGAAAGAATCGCAAGCTGGAAAAAATTATTAATCGGAGTGCGACGACTCCAGTCGTCGCAGCCGAAGTCTGGCCCGCAGGGTGCTTCGCAAAGACTTCGGACTCCGCGTAATCTTTTAGGAGAATTATGCTCATCGCAAAAGTGATCGGCACCACCGTTTCCACCATCAAGGACGAAAAACTCGTCGGGCGCAAATTGCTCATCCTGCGCCAGACCGATGAAAAAGGCGAAGCATTCGGGAAACCTTACGTGGCGGTTGACACCGTCGATGCGGGCGTTGGCGATCTCGTGCTCACCGCCGCCGGTTCGTCTGCGCGCCAGACCAACATCACGAAAGACACGCCCGTCGATTCCGTCATCATGTCCATCATCGATTCGCTCGAAGTTGACGGCGCGGTTGTATTCCGCAAATCATGACAAGGCGGCCTGTGGCTAAAAAGTTTTACACCGAGAAAGATATCGAAGATCTTTTCGACAGCGGCGTCAAATCGCTGAAGGTCAACGATAATATTCAATTGACCGAACTGGCTTATGAAAAGGCCAAACGTTTGGGATTCCAACTGTTAGCGGATCAGCCCGACGTGCCTCCGAGCGCGCCGGTGCGGCCCTACATCTCAAGATTTTCGTCCGCTTCTTCCGCGCCGAAAATGGATTCCGTTACTTCAAACATTTCTAATTCCAAACCCGACCAGCCAAAACTCTCCGCCCTCGAGGGACGCATCCGCGCGGCGGTCTTTGCAAAGATGGGAAATCAAGTTGATTCAAAACTTCTCGACACGATCATTCATCGCGTGCTCAAAAGCACAGGACTGAAATAATGTTATTCGGCAGGGTCAAAGGCACGGCGATCTGCACGATCAAATACCAAGGCACCGAAGGCTTGAAGCTTTTGGTCGTCCAGCCGTTGAATAAAAAACTCGAGCCCATCGGCGCGCTGCAAGTTGCCGCGGACGTTGTCCAGGCAGGCGTTGGCGATCTGTGCGTGATGGTCCGCTCGCGCGAAGCTGCGCTTGCCATGCCCGATATAAAATTTGTTCCGATCGATCTTGCGTTGGTCGGGATTGTCGATGAACTCGAAGTCCGGCCAGACGGCGAATATGATGTCGCCCTGCGTCGCGGATGGAGTCGATTCTCATGATGCTTGGAAAAATTGTCGGCACGGTGGTGACAACCATCAGCCACCGCGATTATAAAAATCGCAGACTGCTGGTTGTCCAGCCGCTGGTGCTTGATGGCGAAAAGCCGTCAGCCGAAGATGACTTCATTGCGCTCGATAACACTCAGGCCGGAATCGGCGACACGGTTCTGGTCAACCGCGAAGGCAACGGCGCGCGTCAGGCGTTGAAAAATCCAGATGCCTGCGTGATCTCCGTCATCGTGGGGATTGTCGATTCGATCTACATCGAAAATTGATTGATGAATGGGTGCAAACCCCGCGCCGTATGGGTCCGCGAATTTCATCAATCGAACACTTTCGAGCAAAGACAATTATTTAAGGGTTCGTAAAATAATAATCTCCGTCATTGCGAGGAGGACGCTCGTTTGCGCTGTGTTTTTCAGCGTTCCGACAAAGCAATCTCTTGTACATGACATGGGGTTGCTTCGCCACACCGTCCTGCGTTCGGCGCAGGGAAGAACGGCTCGCAATGACGAAGCTGCGGGAAGTTATTTATTTACAGACCCTTAGCCGGGCTTTTTCGCCGAACTTCCAGCATGGCGATCTTGGTGGAATGATTGAACGGCGCGGGATCGGTGATCGGATTGGCGACGCGCGTTTCAGGATAGCCAATAAAATCTTCGGGGACTGGAATCAATTCTTCGATTTTCAAATAACCATCTTTACATAGATTTTCCAACGTCTGCAAATATTCTTTTCCGCTGACGTAAAGCGCATTGTTGATGGCGATCAAGGTCCCGCCGTCGTTGATCAGCGGGCGTACCTTGTTGATGAGACGTGCGCTGTCGTTTTCCTGATCTACTTTGCCGCGCGCTGTTGTCGAAAAAAACGGCGGGTCGATGATGACGCAATCGAAAAATTCTTTCGTGCTTTTGAATCTCGCGATGGCCGGGAAAAAATCGGGTGTGAGAAAATCCGATTTATGGATCGCAAAATTATTGAAACTGTATGAATCTTTGGCGAGATTTAAAAATTGTTTGTTCCGGTCAAGCTGGGCAACGCGTCTGGCTCCGCCTGCCGTCGCAGCGACTCCCAAGCTGCCGGTGTATGCGAACGAGTTCAGGATGGTTTTTCCCGCGCTGTTGTCGATCAGCCATTTTCGCAAGTTGCGTGTGTCGAGATACAGGCTCGCGTCGCGGTTCATCGTCAGATCGACCGCGTACCAGACGCCATGCTCTTTTATTTTTCTGTCAGGCTTATCGCCGAAAATAATTTTGCCATTTCGTTCTTCAGGAAACTTGCTGTTCCGCGACTTTATAATTCCGGCGTGTAGCCACTTTGAAACATGAGGATGATTTTGCAAAAAAAATTTTGCTTCATTGACGAGCGCCATGCCTGCGTCAACGTCAGCGTGGTAGTTGTGAAAAATAACGGTGCCCGCATAAAGGTCAATGGCCAGATGCGGATTGCCCTCGGTGAATCCGTTGAAGAGTCGAAAAGCGGTCTCGTGTCGCGTATCAAATAACGTTTCGCGCGAGGCAATTGCTTTTTCGAGCAGGCGCGTGATGGATTCGGCAGGCATGGATCTTATCCAATTCTCTTGATGTTTTTCGGATTGAAAACAGAAATTTGTTGGATGCCCAGGATGGCTTGCGCGTCCGCATCCAGCTCGACCCAATAAAAACTGCGATGATTTGAATAAGGATCGATTTTTACAACCGTTCCCTCGAACCAGCCGCTGTTGATTCCAAATTTGGAATCGAGCAGGATTTTTATGCGGTCGCCAATTTGAATTGTATCAGTCATGATCTTTTCCTGCGGCGATTGTTCCACCATAAAATTATGCCGCCGATGACGATCGTAATCCCGCCATTGATCGTCCATTGCGGATCACCGGTCATGAAGCTGCCGGGGATTATGTCGATACCTTGCAGGAACCAAATGCCGCCTGCCAAAATAAAAAGAACCGCCAATATGTTGAGGGCCATCTTCATAATCATTTCCTTGTTTGAAATTTGATTATCTTGCAAGTTAATAACTTGGAATACCGAACACGTGAAAATCTTTCCCCTTTGTCGATAAAAAATTCCGAGGTCTCTCAGACCTCGGAATTTCTGTTTATGGAGTGGGTGTTGATTGTACTGCCGCGCCGACCCATGTGAAGACTCGTTTATCGCTGACTGCGCCGGCGGAGGTGTAAATGGGTTTGCCCTGGTCGTCTGTTCCGGTCTGTCGTACCGGGGCAACCCACCAGCGCAGAACGTGGGCCACATTATCGTTCGGGCGGAACGAAGTGGGCACAATGTATTTGGTGTCGGCTACATAGTCTGTGATGCGGCGGGCCTGGCCGGTAGTCACATCTTCGACAGTTACTTGATAGGATTCGTTATCACGCAATGTTCCGATGGAAGCCCATTGCAATGTGACCACATCGTTGGCGAGAGTGAACGCTGCGCCGTCGCTGGGCAAAAGCAGGTTCGGGGCGGGATAAGGCGGCGGGATGGTCGCGGTGGGAGTCGGCCCGGCAGTTGCAGCGCGCATACACAACGGCACAACAATTGTCTGCCCGATGAACACATTGTCGGACGAGAGACCGTTGAAATCCTTGATGGCCTGTTGCGGGACGGCGTAATTGGCAGCGATGCTGGACAGTGTGTCGTTGGCCTGCACGGTCACGTTGACTTTATCGCAGGCCGCTTTGGTTGCATCCGCAGGTTGAAGTGTATCGGTCGCGGCGGGCAAGGCGGTGGGCGTGGGATACGGTATCTTTAGTTTTTGTCCAACGACCAGGTTGGTGCATTGCGCTGAAAGATTATTAAGGACGATGATGCTCTGTACGTTCACACCGAAGGTGATCGCAATGCCGCCGCAGGTATCTCCCGCCGCGACCGTGTAATCGAACGGCGGTTGGACGGTGGCAGTCGGCGCCAGAGTTGGGAGCTGGGTATCAGTCGGTGTGGCTGAAGCGGTCGGCGTTTCAGTTTGAGTCGGAATCGGCGTTGGATTAACCACGCGTTTGGTGGCGCTCAATCCAACATAAACGACAGTTGCGCCGACGATCAAAAACAACACCAACAATCCCAGCGCGATGGGCAGGCTGAGAGTCACTTCGGGCATGCGCGAAGCTTCAACAGATTGTTCGACGCGTTTGGTCGGCATCGAAGTTTTTGATTTTGGGCCGAGGTCTGTTCCGCAAACGGGACAACGCGTGGCGGTATCGGAAAGCCGCGTTCCGCAAGTGGGGCAGACCTGGGTTTTTTGGGAAGTAGGTTCGGGTGTCATACGGGCGAAGATTATACCATGCAGGTCAAATGGGCAGGCTGCGCTTATCCGGCGTTTGCCAGCCTAAGCGCCTTCGACAACGACCATGTTTGACTTTGCATATTTGTGCCGCAATTTTCGCGCCGGCGCGTATTCAGGCGAATTCAACCATGCCTTTGCTTTTTCGCTGTTCTCGAATTCAAGGATGACCAATCGATTGGCGTGCCAATCGCCTTCGAGCGTTTCGTTTTTTCCGCCGCGCGCAATATAGCGGCCGCCATATAAAGTCACGGTTGCCGGAGCAACCTTGACATATTCCTTGTAGCCTTCCGGGTCAAGCACTTCAATATCCACGATCACGTAAGCTGACATATCGACCTCCTAAATTAAACTGATTGCGAGTCCATCGGCACGCGGATCGCTTCCGGCGCACAGGACTCCGCTTTGCGGATCGCGCAGGATAATCTGTCCACGGCCAAACATGGCGCGTTCCCAGCCCGCCACTTTCTGGACCTGATGGCCGCGTGCCGTTAAATCAGCCATGACCTCGTCTGGAATCCCTTCCTCCAACGCGACCACACCGCCAGCGGTTCCGTCATCGATGCAAAAGCGCGGAAGATCGAGCGCCGATTGCGGATCGAGTCCGCTATCTACGAGCGCGGCGAAGACCTGCATGTGTCCCTGCGGCTGCATGAACCCGCCCATCACGCCGAATGAGGCGAATAACGAGCCGTCGCTTTCGCGCGTGGCCATGGCCGGGATGATGGTGTGATAAGGCCGCTTGCGAGGCTCCAGCGCGTTGGGATGATTCGGATCGAGATCAAAATTGTGCCCGCGGTTTTGAAGTGTGAAGCCCCAGCCTTTGGGAACGATGCCTGTTCCGAATCCCATGTAATTGCTGTTGATGAATGAGCAGGCGTTGCCGAATTTATCTACCACGCTGAAATAGACCGTGTCCGATGAGCTGACCGGCGTGCCGCGTTTCTGGTCAATCGTTGCGCGGCGCGGATCAATTAATTTGCGGCGTTCATTTGCATATTCTTTTGAAAGAAGTTCCTTAATTGGAATGTCTGAAAATTTTGGATCGGCCACATACCAACGCGCATCGGCAAAAGCCAGTCGCATCGCTTCGATTTCAAGATGCAAACGATCTGCAGAAATTGGATCGAGCGAAGATAGATCAAAACCTTCCAGTAAATTCAAAGCGATCAAGGCCGTGATGCCTTGTCCGTTCGGCGGACATTCATAAACGCGATAACCGCGATAGCTGATGCTGATCGGTGTCTCCCACGTGGAAACATGCGCGGCGAGATCGTCGGTAGTTAAACATCCGCCAGCTTGTTTTATCACGGAAGCAATTGCCTCTGCGATCTCACCTTGATAAAAACTTTTCTTTCCTCCATCCGCGACTTTTTTGAACGTGCGCGCCAGCCCGGGATTTTTGAAAATCTCTCCCGCGTTTGGGCCGCGTCCGTCAATCGTTAATTCAATTCCATTCGGCGCAGATGCAAGTTGCCGACCTGCGCCGCGCTGCCAGAAATAAGATGTCATCGGCGAAACGGGGAATCCGTCTTCGGCAAGTTTGATGGCGGGCCCAAGAATCTCTGCCATGGATTTTGTTCCGTGCTTTTCGATCAGGTCGCACCAGCCCGCGCACGCGCCGGGGACCGTGACGGTGTAAGCATGAAAAGGAGGCAACTCGTTCATGCCTTCTTTTTTCAATCGTTCAAGAGTCAATGATGCAGGCGCGCGGCCCGACCCATTCAACGCGCTGACCTGTTTTGTGCGCGCATCGAAGAACAGCGCGAACATGTCGCCGCCGATGCCTGTGGAAGTTGGCTCGGTCACGTTGAGCGCCGCGGCAACTGCCACTGCCGCGTCTGCGGCATTACCGCCGTTGGCGAGAATCTCAATTCCTGCCGCGGCGGCCATCGGCTGCGATGCGGCGACCATTCCGCCGCGCCCGAATATGGGCGAGCGGCGCGAAGAAAAAGCTGGGGCTTTGATCATGTTTTTTGTCCGGGGGCAGGCTGGGGCGGGGTGCGAGGCGGTGACGTCGCTACCAATACTTTATCCACGCGATGACCGTCCATGTCCATCACTTCGAAGCGCATCCCATTCCATTCAAAGTGGTCGGTAGTTTGCGGCACGCGTCCAAGCGACATCATCACGAAGCCGCTCAGCGTTTCATATTCATCTTCGTGCGGCAGGGGTTTGGTAAGCGTGAAGAGTTCCTTGAAGTCATCCACGGACAACATGCCATCCAACAGCCATGAACCGTCCTGCCGTTGGGTGGCCTGCGGTTCGACTTCGATTTCGCCGACGATCTCTTCGATAATATCGTTCAGGGTCAAAATTCCCTGCAGGCTGCCGAACTCATCGATTACGAGCATCAGTTCGGCGCTCTTTTCTTTGAAGAGTTCCAATGCGCGCGAAGCGAACATTGTTTCAGGAATGTAAAGCGCAGGCCGCAGCTTATCCTTTAGCTTGAAATGTTCGTTTGATAATCCGGGAGGGGCCAGCAAATCACGCGCTTTGATGATGCCAAGGATCGTATCGAGGCTGCCTTGACAAACCGGGAAGCGCGAATAATCGCTCTCGGCCACTTTGCGGCGGATTTCATCCGGCGTATCGGTGATGTCGAACCAGACGATGTCGGTGCGCGGCGTCATCAGCGAGTAGACGCGCGAATCGCCGAGACTGAACACGCCTTCGACCATGTCCTGTTCCGCTTCTTCGAACACGCCCGCTTCGGTGCCTTGATCGATCAGCAGTTGGATTTCCTCTTCTGTCACGGGTGGTTCGGCGCTGGGTTTTGCGCCCATGGCCTTCAAGGTGAATTCTGTGGCTTTCCCCAACAACCAAACCAGCGGCGAAAATAATTTCGAGATGAAAAGCATCGGGCCGGAAATGGATGCCGCGATTTTTTCTGGATCGTGCAAGGCCAGGCGTTTGGGGATGAGTTCGCTGACGAGCAGAGTCAGGAGGGTGATAATGACCACGACCAGGACCAGCGCCAGCGTGTCTGCGTACGGACCGAGAAGCGGCCACCGTTTAAATAATTTCGCCAGCGGCCCCGAGAAGGCTGGTCCGCTCACTGCGCCGAGCAAAACGCCGATCAGCGTGATGCCGATCTGCACTGTGGACAAAAACAGTGATGGGTCCTGCGCCAGATCGAGCGCGGCTTTCGCGCGCTTGTTTCCCTCGTTGGCTTGCTGCTGTAATCTTGCCTTGCGTGACGAGACCACCGCCATCTCGGACATGACGAACAGTCCGTTCAGCAAAAGTAGGAATACAAGGATCAGAATTTCAACTGGAATATTTGACATCAACTCTCATGAGCAGGCTGAATAAACCTGCCGGAATTATTTTACCTGAATCCCCTTGCCTTGTTTGACTTCTCCAATTATCCAAACCGGTTGATTCAATTCTTTTGCGCGTGTTTGGAATGCTTCAAGTTTCTCACGCGGCACGCCGAGCAAAAGTCCGCCGCTGGTTTGCGGATCGAACAAAAGCATCTGGGCTGGTTCGTCAATTGCTTCATTGAATTTCACGCGGCCGCCAAAATAGGATTGGTTGTCAAATGCGCCGCCGGGGAAGGTTCCCATCTCGGCATATTTGCGCGCCCCGTTGATGAGTGGAACTTTATTTAATTCGATTTCAAGCATGACATTTGCGGCTTCTGCCATTTCCAATCCGTGACCGAGCAGACTGAATCCGGTAATGTCTGTGCCGCCGTGCAAATTGAATTCAACCGCAAGTTGTCCCGCCATTTTATTTAATCGCGTCATCCATGAGACAACTTCCCTGACATCTTTCTCGTCGGCCTTGTCCTGTTTCAAGGCCGTGGTCGTGACTCCGAAACCGAGCGGCTTTGTCAACACCAGCGCGTCACCGGCCTTGAGTCCGCTCTTGCTCAACATTTTTTGCGGATCGACGAAGCCGATCACGACCAGTCCATATTTTGGTTCTTTATCCTGCACGGTGTGTCCGCCGGCGATGACAACGCCCGCCTCGCGGGCTTTCTCCGCGCCGCCGCGCAAAATGTCCGCAGACAGAGCCGTTGGCAGGTCCGGGGGAAGAGCCGCAATGTTCAAGGCCAGGAAGGGTGTCCCGCCCATGGCGTAAATATCTGAGATGCTGTTTGTCGCGGCAATTGCGCCATAATCGTAGGCATCGTCAACGACCGGTGTGAAGAAGTCGGTGGTCACGACGATGGCGCGCGAATCGTCCAGCCGCCAGACTGCCGCGTCGTCCGGGCCCTCGAGTCCGACCAGCAAATCGGGATAGTCGGACGGTTTGAAAATATCTTGCACGGGGCGCAGAACCTGCGCCAGCGTTTCCGCGTTGAGCTTCGACGCTCAGCCCGCGCAGGCCGACAAACTCGTCAATCGAATTTGTCGGCCACTGGGTTTGACTTCGTTCATAGACTCCTTGCGTAGGTCAAATTAAATGTTGACTACTGTGCTGTTGTCGTCACATTTGGCAACGGTAAAATGAATTGATTGCCGCTCGGGATGAAAATAGTCTGCACGGTTGGAGCCAGCTTGATGATGTATTGATATTGCAGAAGCTGTGGCGTGAGCGACTTGGTGAGCACATCGTTGGCCTGCGCTTCGGCTTGTGCCTGCAGGATGCGCGCATCAGCTGCGCCTTTGGCCGCGATCACTGCCGCGTCGGCCTGACCCTGAGCCACCTGCCGCGCCTGTTCGGCTTCCTGCTTCTTTTGCTGGACAACCAATTGGGCCTGCAATGCCTGTTGCTCGGCAATCTGTTTCTGTTCCACTGCCTGGGCGTATTGATCGCTAAAGCGAATATTACGGAGCAGGAAGCTCGACATGATCAGGTTGTTATCGGTAAATCCCTTTTGGATCGTGCCGGTAATCATCTGCTCCAGCTCGTTGCGCTTTGTGCTGACGATTTCCTCCACGCCAAACTGTGAAACCGCATCACGGATGGCGGCGCGCACAATGGGCCGCACTACATTATCCTGGTAACGATTCTGCCAGACCCTGTGCAAGTTAATTAGCTGGGTCGGGTCGATTGCATAGATCACCGATGCATCGATATAAACCTGCTGGCCGTCCTTGGTGCGCGCTTCGATCGAGTCATCGCCCGTTACCTGCCCTTCGCTGGGTGATGATGACATGGTGTAGGTTTGTCGGGCAATTGAATAAACCTGCACACTTTCGATACCTGGAATGATCAAGTGCAGGCCCGGGCCAAGCGGTTGTGGCCTGTATCCGTTGGGTTGGAAGGCTGAGATCACAACTCCATATTGGTCAGCTTGCAGAAAAACCATCCCCAAACCGGCGGCGGTCATTACCAATGCCACGACTGCCAGGGCGATGACCGCCGTGCTCAATCCGCGTGTTGGTTGCTGGCGGCTGGCGCGTGTTACCGCTAAAACCAAAACGCCGATGAAACCGATCCATGCGATGGATGCGATACCTTGGAAAACACTTGCAATGTTCATAAATTCTCCTCTGAAGTCAAAACGACATCCTGATTATTATAATCGCTTGTCTGGGTATAAAGCTCATGTTACGATGGTGACATGCAAGCCGAAACCAAAATCGTGGAACTCATTTTGTTGGATGGGAAACCTGCTGCACGGATTCTCTGTCCGCCGAAAATGATTCCCGCGCCCGGGCAATATCTCCTCGCCCATGCCGACGATTCGGACGCACCGTTGGCGGCCTCCGTTTTCGCGGCCAAAATTTTCGCTGACAGTTTTTTAGCTGCGCCATCTGTGCCTTCCTCGTGGACGCCCGGTACGCGCCTTCACTTGCGCGGTCCGCTTGGTCGCGGCTTCGTATTGCCGTCATCCGCCCGGCATGTGGCCTTGATCGCATTCGACAATTCTTCCGCACGACTCCTGCCTTTGCTCGATCTGGCGCTCAAACAAGGATCGTCGGTTGCGCTGGTCAGCGAAACTCCGCCGGATGATTTGCCGCTGCAAGTCGAGGTCCAACCACTGCGAGCTTTGTCTGATGTACGCAGTTGGGCAGATTATGTCGCGATGGACGCGGCGCGCGAATCGCTGCCTGAGTTGAAGAAAAGCTTTGGGGTGTGGAGTCCGTTTGCGGCGCGAAATGACGCGCAGATTCTTATTCGCACGCCGATGCCTTGCGGCGCGCTTGCCCAATGCGGAGTCTGTGCTGTCGAGACAAGGCGTGGTCATCTATTGGCCTGTGACGATGGACCGGTGTTTGATCTAAAAGATTTGCTGCAATAAAAAATCCCCTCTTGTTTTGAAGAGGGGATTTGGGCTAGTACCAAATCCTGAATGATGTACTGGATGTTCCGCTTTGGCCGTTATAAGTACATGTGATGTCAATGTAAACCAGATTCCCATATGGTTGGTTGACAACTGCCAACGGGATGATTGCCACACCGTTGGAGTTGGTTGCGGATGATGGGGCTTCGATCCTGCCATCGGGCCAGCGGACATTAGCGCCACAAGCAGCCCCATTTACAGGAATTCCATTTTGATCCTGTGCGATGATAAAGATCAACTGCTGATCGTTTGCCAGCGTCACGGCCTTCCATGCAAACGCACGCACCTGTATCGACGTGACGACGGCCAGGTTGTTTCCGGTAACCGGCTTGAGCAACCCCGGATCTTCGCCGAGTTTATCGAAGTACAGCCGCCCCAGGTCGGTGATGATAACGCGCTGGCCCTCGGGCTTGGATGGCTGCCATTCCATGCGGGCATTCTCGAAATATTGTACGATCACGCCATCGTGATATTCAAAAGGTGAGATGGGATAACCAAATTGCGCCACGCCGCCGTTCTTATCGAGGAATTCCAGAAAGGCAAAGCACACTGCATAATTGGTCTCTGTATAGAAGCGGCAGGCAAATGGGCTGTATACGTTCAATTGCGTCCCCGGAACGTACAATTCACGGCCAATATGAGTAAGTGTTACGCGCTGACCATCGGGAAGCTCGGGATGAAGTTCAAAGCGGGCCCGTTGAAAATACTGAACATGTTTGCCGTCTTTACTTGTAATTTCTTCCGTGATGGGATAACCATAAAGTGTAGTTGGGTCCGTAGCGGCATTGTAAAATTTTAGAAATTCGCCCTGCACATTGTGTCCGGTTTGTGCGAAATACTGCGTCCCCTGGGCATGAACCGACGACCAGGTGGATGCCAGCAGGCACAATGCCAGGACGAACGTGACAGATCGGCGAAGGTTAATCATCAATTAGATTATACACAAATTCCTTTTTTGCCCACATTACAAATGTGCCAATGGATTTATCAAATCTGCAATCACGCCTGGAAATCCAGAAGAGCCTGGACTATTTTTTGCGCGGCGTGTCCGTCGCCAAACGGGTTGGACGCTTTTGACATTTCGGCGTAAGCGGATTCATCATCCAAAAGCCGCGCCGCTTCCTCGACGATACGGTGGGTTTCCGTTCCGACGAGCTTCAACGTCCCGGCTTCGACTCCCTCCGGTCGTTCGGTCACATCGCGCAAAACCAAAACGGGTTTGCCGAAGGCCGGAGCTTCCTCTTGAATTCCGCCAGAGTCTGTCAGAATCAAAGTGGCGCGCTTCATCAAATGGACAAGCGGCAGATAATCCATTGGCGGCAAAAGCGTGATGTGCGCCACATTTTTCAAAATCCGATTGACGGGTTCCTGCACGTTGGGATTCAAATGCACTGGATAAACCAGTTCCACATCGCCGCGCGACGCAAGCTCTTTCAACGCAAAACAAACATTTTCCATCGGCTCGCCGAAATTTTCACGGCGATGTGCCGTCACTAAAATTAATCTTCTCCCGTCATTGTGAGCGCTGGTCGAGTAGCTTTGCGTAACGCCCTGTGTCCTTTCGGGGTCGAGACCGAGCGAAGCAATCCCTAATTTTTCCATCAACTCAGAAATTTCTTCCGGCTCGGATTGTTTCGCTACGTATTGCAAAGCATCAATGACAGGGTTGCCCGTGACCGCGATGATTTTATCGTCCACACCTTCGTGCAGTAAATTCTGCCGTGTTAATTCTGTCGGCGCGAAATGCAAGTCGGCGGCCACGCCGGCCACGCGCCGATTTATCTCTTCTGGGAATGGCGCCCATTTATCGTGCGTGCGAAGCCCCGCTTCCACATGTCCCACGCGGATGCGGCGATAATAAGAAAGCAAGGCCGTGATCGCAACTGTAGTCGTATCACCCTGCACCAAAACCCAATCGGGTTTGAAATCCATCAGCACCGGATCGAGATTTTTGAAAATCGCGGCGCTTACTTCGGGCAGGGTTTGATTGTCGCGCATCAGATCCAAATCGTAATCGGGCTTGATCTTGAACAGATCCAAAACCTGGTCGAGCATTTGTCGATGCTGTGCCGTGACGCAAACGCGCGCTTCGATATTTTTATTATGTGGTTCGTTCTTTGACCATTGCGCAAGCGCGCGCACCACCGGCGCCATCTTCACCGCTTCGGGACGTGTGCCAAAAACTGAAAGAACTTTGATCACTTACCGACTCCCAATCTTGAAACTGAAAAATCAGACTTTTGCCATTCCGATGAATTCCACGCATTGACCGTGTCCACGACGATTTTTGCTCGCGTCATTTCCCGGACTTTGAGCGGACTCAGCGAGACGAATTCCGTGTGCCGCACGAGAAGCAGAATCGCATCCGCGTCTTCGAGCGCTTCATCAAGATTCCTTGCCATGTCCATTCCCGGCAAACCTTCGAGTTTGAACGGCTCGAATGCTTTAACTTCTGCGCCTTCTTTTTGCAAAAGATATACAACTTCGGTGGCGGGACTTTCGCGCAGATCATCAACATCAGGTTTGTAGGCGAGACCAAGCGCGGCGATTCTTTTTCCTTTCACATCACCGAGTGCGCGCTTGACCAAATCAACAACAAAATGTGGCTGCGCGTCATTGACCTGGCGCGAGTTGTAAATAAGCGGAGTTAATTCGGGTGCGGTTTCAACGAAGAACCAGGGGTCCACGCTGATGCAGTGTCCGCCAACGCCTGGGCCGGGGCTGAGAATTTTTACGCGCGGATGACGGTTGGCGATGCTGATGGCTTCCCAAACATCCACGCCAAATTTATCGGCGAGACGTGCGAATTCGTTGGCGATGGCGATGTTGACATCGCGGTATGTATTTTCCATCAACTTGACCATCTCGGCAGTGGTCGCGTCGGTTTTGACGATCTCACCTTTTACGAAGATGGAATATAAGTCTGCGCCGGCTTGCGCCGACTCGGGAGTCACACCGCCGATGACGCGCGCATTCTCAATCAATTCGCGCAAGATTTGTCCGGGCAAAACCCGTTCGGGTGAGTAAGCCAAATAGAAATCGCGCCCGGCCTCAAGTCCCGAACGAGCGAGGATGGGAGCGACGAGTTCAAGAGTCGTACGCGGTGGGGAAGTCGATTCAAGCACGACAAGATTTCCCTTCCGCAAAAATGGGACAATGGCTTCGGCGGCGGATGTCACCGCGCGCATGTCAGCCAGTTTATATTTTTGTCCGTTGTATTCGCCGAACTGATCGTCATGAAAGGGTGTTGGGACGGCGATGAGAAACGCATCGGCTTCTTCAGGTTTGACCGCGACGTTGAAGTTGCCTGAACCAAGCGCGGCTTTGACGGTGTCACGTAAACCCGGCTCATGGATGTGGATTTCGCCGCGTTGCAAAGTTTCGACGATGCGCGTATTTACATCCACGCCCAGAACTTTAACGCCGTGCGTGGCAAATGTGGAGGCGGTTGGCAGGCCGATATATCCCAAACCTAGTACGCAAATTTTGTTGAATTTCACTCAAGCTCCTTAAGGGGAAAATCGCCATCATTATACACCGCACACAACCATCCTTCTTTTGCCACGTATGTCATTAGTGAGAGTTGTTGTATAATCATTTTGAACAAAGAAGGAAAGAATGGATATTCTGCTCAATCCGAATGTCGCTTACTTGCTGCTGGTGGTGGGAACGCTGCTAGTCCTTCTTGCAATCGTCACGCCGGGTACGGGGATGTTGGAAATCGGCGCTGTGTTTTGCCTGGTGCTGGCCGGTTATGCGGTTTATAACATTTCCTTCAATTGGTGGGCTTTGGTTATTCTTGTTTTGAGTCTCGTGCCTTTTCTGTTTGCAATCCGCCAGCCAAAGCGGGAAGTGTTTCTTGTCCTGGCTATTTGTGGAATGATCATTGGTTCGGCGTTTTTCTTTGCGCAGGGGGAAAAACCGTTGGTTAATCCGGTTTTGGCGATAACCGTTTCAGTTGTGTATGCAGGCTCTCTCTGGATCTCGATCCGCAAGGTGATCCAAACTTTACAAGTGCGCCCGACACACGATCTTGCCACCTTGATTGGATCGATCGGTTTTGCGAAGACAAAGGTTTCGGAAGATGGCTCCGTGCAGGTGGCGGGTGAGTTATGGAGTGCGCGCAGCGATAAAACGGTGATTGAAGGAAGCCCGATCCGGGTCATAGGTCGGGAAGGTTTTATTTTGGTTATTGAAGGCCTGGAAACAACCAAATAATTTCAAAAGGAGACATTGAATGAACGCAGCGATTACATCTACATTTTGTTTGATCGGCGCGGTGGTGGTAGTGGCGATAATCTTTTTAGCCAATGCAGTTCGCATCGTGCCCGAATATCAGCGCCTGGTGGTCTTCCGACTGGGACGTGTATTGCCCACCCCCAAGGGTCCCGGCATTGTTTTATTGATCCCCTTTGTCGATGTTCCGAAAATGGTCGACCTGCGCGAGCAGATCCGAGAAGTGCCGCATCAGGTTTCCATCACCAAGGATAACGCACCCATCTCGATTGACTTCCTGTGGTATTACAAGGTGCTCGATCCGGGACAGTCAGTGCTGGCTGTTCAGAACTTTGAGTTGTCCGCGGCTGGTATCGCCGCCACAACTTTGCGTGCGGTCATCGGCGGAATTCCACTGGACGACGTGCTTTCCGAGCGCGAACACATCAATACCATGCTTCGCACCCGTCTCGATGAGATCACGGAACGCTGGGGTGTGAAAGTCACCAACGTTGAGATCCGCGAGATTATTCCTCCAAAGGATGTTCAGGAAGCAATGAATCGCCAGATGACGGCAGAGCGCATCCGCCGCGCGGTCGTGACCGAGTCGACGGGTACGCGCGAAGCGGCCATCAACGTAGCTGAAGGCGAAAAGCAGTCCGCCATTTTGCGAGCCGAAGGCCAGAAGCAATCTGCCATTTTGGCCGCTGAAGGTGAACGCCAGGCCCAGGCTTTGCGCGCACAAGGTTACGCAGACGCGCTGACCAACATCTTCAACGCCGCCAAATTGATTGACCAGAACACGATGACTCTCCAGTATTTTGATACGCTTAAGTCTCTTGGCAATGGCGCTGCCACGAAATACATTTTCCCGCTCGAATTTACGAGCATGGTAGAGAAGATCGTAGGCACAAAAAAATAGCACATAAACAATGATCGTCGAATGGAAAGCGGAAGAAAGCAGCTCCGCTTTCCATTTTTTAATTCCATCGTTTGGTACAATCAGCTTGATTTCAACGAACTTATAATTTTTATGGAAATTCTTCCCGCTTCATTTCTTGATATCGGCGCGCTCAATAAATTGGAACATGCTTGTTTTGATAAGGATGCCTGGCCTTTTCTTGACTTGCTGGCCGTTCTGACATATTCAGATGTGATTCGATTGAAGGCCGTTGATGATGGTCAAATGATCGGCTTCGTTGCGGGCGACCCGCATCCGTCACAGGGATTCTCATGGATCGCGACCATCGGTGTCCTGCCTGAGTACCAGCACAAAGGCATCGGTCGTCAACTTTTGCGGGCCTGTGAAGCGCAGCTCAAAACATCGCGTGTGCGACTCTCTGTGCGCGCATCCAATAATGGGGCCATCAGTCTTTACGAACAGGAAGGCTATCACCGGACGGACGTCTGGCAGGCCTATTACAATGATGGGGAAGCCGCGCTCATCATGGAAAAAGAACGGGAGATATAATCACACTCATGGTTTTGGAAGCGCTAGCCCCGCCTGTTCTCATTCAATCAACCAGCCAGTTATCGAAGCTTGTCGATGAATTAAGCCGACATCCACACGTCGCGGTCGATACAGAGTCAAATAGTTTGCATGCCTATCGTGAGCATGTTTGCCTGATTCAATTTTCCACTTTCGAAAGCGATTATATTGTCGACCCGCTTGCGCTCGAAGACCTTAGCCCGCTCGAGCCGATCTTTTCAGACCCAAAGATCGAAAAAATTTTTCATGCCGCGGAATATGACATCATTTGTTTGCGGCGTGACTATGGTTTTACTTTCGCCAATCTTTTTGACACCATGCAAGCCGGGCGTATTCTCGGACGCAGGCAGGCGGGACTTGACCGTTTACTGGATGAAAAATTTTCAGTAAAAGTGAACAAGCGATTCCAGAAAGCGGATTGGGGCGTGC
Organism: Chloroflexota bacterium; assembly: GCA_021796315.1. Next base: position 13,547 of record JAJYOH010000010.1, on the reverse strand, counting down.
GTCCGCTCTCGCGGGACCTTGTGCTTTATGCCCGCCTCGATACACATTTTCTTATCCCGCTGCGGAATCTCCTGAAGGCCGACCTTGAAGAAAAGGGATTGTGGCCGCTGGCTCAGGAAGATTTTTTCATGGCTTGTTTCCCGAATGGTTCCTCCAAACAGCAAAACGATGAACCTTATTGGGCGCGCTTTAGTTCACGGCGCGACATGACGCCGCAGGATTTGACGGTCTTAAAGGAACTGGTTCTTTTGCGTGAACGTCTCGCCGAGCGGCTTGATCGTCCGCCGTTCAAGGTGGTGGTTGACGATAAATTGATCGCAATTGCACGGGCCAAACCATCGACGCTGGATGAACTGGCCGAGATCGGACTCACGACGAAGCAGGTGGATTATTGGGGTAAGTCCGTGCTCGAAGCGGTCAGGCGCGGGGAGGAGAATCCGCCTGTAAAACGGGAGCTGATTCGCCGTCCGAATGAAACGTATTTGAAACGTCTCGATAAGTTAAAAGCCTGGCGCAAAAAGGTCGCGGATGAGATGGATGTTGAGTCAGATGTCGTCCTGCCCAGGCCTCTTTTGCTGGCCCTGGCTGAACGCGGCCCGGCAGATTTGAATTTGATTATGAAAAATTCTCCCTGGCGTCTGGAAAAATTTGGGTCGCAAATTTTACACGTGTTAGGAGGCTGAAATGAAGCTTACTTTTGACGGCGCAGCGCAAACGGTAACCGGTTCACAGCATTTGCTGGAGATCAACGGCAAAAAACTTTTGCTGGATTGCGGGCTGTATCAGGGGCACCGCGAAGAGACTTATTTAAGAAACCGCAACTTTCCTTTCGACCCGCGCAGGATCGACGCTGTTATTCTTTCACACGCTCACATTGATCATAGCGGTAACCTGCCGCATTTGGTCAAGAACGGCTACGAGGGCACGATCTATGCAACGCACGCCACGGCCGACCTGGCAGATGTGATGCTGCGCGATTCAGGCCACATTCAGGAATCGGACGCGGCATTCGTCAACAAAAAAGAGTCGCGTCATGGTGGGAAAAAAGTTGAGCCGCTTTACACCATGGCCGATGCTGAACATGTGACTGAACATTTTCAGGGAATGGATTACGACCAATCGTTTGAGCCGGTCCCCGGTGTGGTTGCCCGTTTTTGGGAGGCAGGTCATATTCTTGGCTCGGCAGCCATCTCACTCGACATCGAGGAAAAAGGCCGCAAATTCCGCTTTTGGTTTTCGGGAGATATTGGCCGAATGCGACTCCCGCTTTTGCGCGATCCGATCATGCCGCAGGCGGCTGATTATTTGTTAATGGAATCCACCTACGGCGATAAATCGCACGAAGATCCGCGTTTGGCCTTTGAAGAATTTCGACAGGTGGTTTCCGAGACAATCGAGCGCAGCGGGAAGGTCATCGTTCCCGCTTTTGCGGTTGGCCGTACGCAGGAGCTGGTCTTTTATTTGAATGAAATGATGAGTGATGGAGTCCGCCCTGTGCCTGTTTATGTGGACAGCCCTTTAGCCGTCCATGCTTCTGATGTTTTTCGCGCTCATCCTGAATGTCTCGACGAGGAAACGCGTGAATTTATCAGGAAGGAAAAGCATCCGGCCCTGGATTTCAAGCAGTTGACCTACATCCATTCGGTGGATGAATCGAAGGCGCTGAACGAGCGTAAAGACCCAATGATTATTATTTCCGCTTCAGGCATGGCTGAGGCGGGACGTGTCTTGCATCATTTACGCAATAATATCGGCAATCCTAATAACACCATTTTGATCGTCGGCTGGACGGCGCCTTATACATTGGGACGTCGCTTGGCCGACCGCGAGAAACAGGTTCGGATATTCGGCGAGCCGTACGATGTCAAAGCGCGCGTCGAAACGATCGGCGGGCTTTCAGGACATGCGGGACAGAATCTGCTTGCGCAATATGCTGTGTCGGTTAAGAGTCAGGTGAAAAAGGTTTTCCTGGTTCACGGCGAGCAACAACCCGCTGCCACTTTGATGGGCAAACTCAAAGATCAAGGTATCCGCGAAGTGTATTACCCTGAGATGCATTCGAGCGTGGAAATTTAAGATATAATTCGGCGCGCTACATGGAGAGATGCCAGAGCGGTTGAATGGGACAGTCTCGAAAACTGTTGTGGGCTCCGGTCCACCGAGGGTTCGAATCCCTCTCTCTCCGCTGGAAACGCGTCTGCAAAAGACGCGTTTTTGTTTCCCCCGTGCGCCCCCATTTAGGGGATGGTATTCGAATCCCTCTCTCTCCGCTGGAAACGCGTCTGCAAAAGACGCGTTTTTGTTTCCCCCATGCGCCCCCATTTAGGGGATGGTATTCGAATCCATCTCTCCGCCAGCCGGACCCGATGGATAACCCCTTCGGGTCTTTTTTTATTTCAAACAAGCGTGGTAAGATTCGTTCGATGCAACTCACTCTTGCCCTTGCCCAAATTGCAACCAACCTTGGGGATGTAAAAGCCAATCTCGATAAGCATCTGGACTTTATCAAGCAAGCCAAGGCCCAGAAAGCTGACTTAATCGTGTTCCCCGAACTTTCACTAACCGGATATGCCTTGCAGGATATCGTTGCCAGCGTCGCGTGTAAACCTGTGGACGATGACCCCATTTTCGGGCCGCTTCTCAAAGCGAGTCATGATCTGGACCTGGTAGTGGGTTTCGTGGACGAGGACTCTCGTCACCGCTTTTACATTGCCTCCGCCTACCTCTCCGCTGGACGCGTACTCCACGTTCATCGGAAAATCTACCTGCCGACTTATTCGCTCTTCGACGAAGGCCGCTTCTTCGCGCGCGGAGATTCTGTGCGTGCTTTTGATACGCGCTTTGGCCGCGTCGGGATGTTGATCTGCGAAGATTTCTGGCATGTTTCAACGCCGTACCTGCTTTGGCTGGATGGAGCGGATATATTTCTTTTTTCGTCCGCATCGCCCGGCCGCGGACTCAACGAATACGATAAACTTGAATCCGCGTATTGGGTGGAGAATGTCAATCAATCGTACTCGAATGCCTTCACCAGTTTTGTGGTGCACAGCAACCGCATTGGGTTTGAAGACGGCCTCAACTTTTGGGGCGGGGCGACGGTTTATGGAACCAATGGTGAATTGATGGCGCATGGTCCGTACTTTGAAGAAGCGCTTACAATGGCAACCCTTGACCTGAATAAAATCCGCAGGACGCGTTCGCGTTTACCGCTCTTGCGCGATGAACGGACTGACCTTGTTCAAAAAGAACTTGAACGCATCCTTTCAAAACAATAGTGGTTTGAGTCTTGCATGAAAATCGAATTGAAGATCAACACCGACCTTGCCCGCAAAATCCTGACTGGTTTCATCAAGAGCGAAATCCATCGTGTCGGTTTCACGCACGCCGTGGTCAATCTTTCCGGCGGGTTGGATTCAGCCGTCTCGTGCGCGCTGGCTGTCGAGGCTTTGGGCGCTGAAAATGTCATGGCGTTGCGTCTGCCTTATAGTTCATCGTCGCCTGATTCGCTTGAACATGCCCAATTGGTGATCGACCAGTTCAAGGTCCAGAGCGAGACGATTGACATTACTGAAATGGTCGATCCATTAATTAAATCCGATCCGAACATGTCAAAGGCGCGCAGAGGTAACATCATGGCGCGCACGCGCATGATCATCTTGTACGACCGTACTGAAGTGTTCAAAGGTTTGGCGGTCGGCACCAGTAACAAGACCGAGATTTTGCTCGGCTATAGCACATTGTGGGGCGATATGGCTTCGGCCATTAATCCCATTGGCGATTTATATAAAACCCAGGTGCGGCAACTGGCGCAGGCATTGAAGGTTCCGCAGCCGATCATTGACAAACCCCCTTCCGCGGATTTGTGGAAAGGCCAGACCGATGAAGGCGAATTGGGGTTTACTTATGAGCACGTGGATAAGTTGCTTTATCTGCTGGTTGATAAGCGTTATACGATTCAAGATTGCATGGATGCCGGTTTCGAGGAAGCCTTTATTCGCACAATAATCAAACGCGTTCAGCGCAACCAGTTCAAGCGCATGATGCCGCTGATTGCAAAGCTGAGTAATCGCACGATCGGTTATGATTTTCTGTATCTCCGTGATTGGGGAACGTAGTAATAATTATTGGGTAGTAATCTATGAACGGGAGGCGGACTTTGTTTCGCCTCCTGTTTTGTTCTCGAAAGGAATTGCATAGAAATGCTTCATGTTCCTCCTGCACTAAAGCACCGTCGCTTCTTCTATCTGTGGCTTGGACAATTGATCTCGATTGCCGGAACCCAAATGCAGATCTGGGCCATCTTTTGGCACATCCGCACATTGACGGACCAGCCGATTGCCATCGGCGGCATTGGCCTGGCGCGTATCCTGCCGGTAATCATTTTTTCGCTGGTGAGCGGCGCCGTGGCGGATTCGTATAACCGGCGCACCATCATTTTTATCACGCAATCGCTGGCCGGACTTCTTGCTCTTGGGCTGGCGCTGTTGACCCAGTACGGTCACGTCACAATTTGGTACATATATTTATTGACCGCGCTTCAGGCGATCGTGGTTGCTTTCGATGGCCCGGCGCGCGCTGCGTTGATTCCGAATCTGGTGCCTGAGGAAGATTTGGCGAATGCCTTCAGTTTGAACTCGATTGCCTTTCAGGCAGGGGCGGTAATTGGTCCGGCCTTGAGCGGTATTGTGATCGCGGTAAGCGGACAGGCAGGGGCTTATTATATTAATGCCATTTCCTACGTCGCCGTGCTTATCGCGCTTGTTCTCATCGGCGAAGTGCCGCAGAAAATCGATCATCTTGTCAGCGGGGTGAATTTGTCCTCCATCAAGGACGGGATTCGTTTCATCGTTGGCAAGCCTATCATTCTCTCGACCATGTTGTTGGATTTTGTTGCCACTTTCTTCGCGTCAGCCAATACATTGATGCCTTTCATTGCGCGCGACATCCTGCATGTTGGAGTCGTGGCTTACGGCTGGCTTTCGGCGGCACAAGCGGCTGGGGCTGTGCTGGCGGCGGTTGTCGTTTCACAAGTCCATAAATTGCGGCGGCAGGGCCCTTTGTTTTTGGGATCAGTGGTGGTCTTCGGATTGGCAACTGTCGTTTTCGGCCTCTCCACCTCTTTTGTCCTGGCATGGTGCGCTCTGGCAATTACCGGAGCGGCGGACTCGGTCAGCACCATCATTCGCAACACGATCCGCCAGTTGCAAACACCGGACGAGATGCGCGGACGCATGACCAGCGTCAATCAGATTTTCTTTCAGGGCGGGCCGCAACTGGGCGAAATGGAAGCCGGATTGGTGGCGCAAATTTTTGGCGCGCCTTTTGCCATCATTAGCGGCGGGATCGGTTGTATTTTGGGGATGCTCCTGATCGTCTTCAAATGGCCTCAATTAATTATTTTTAATGGTGACGAACCAAATGCTCTCGCTTCGCCCGCCGACTAGTGGGCGGCTTCCCTACAATTTACCGACATCCCCAGAACGGGTGTTGACTCGTCTCCTGAATCTGGCTATACTCAACTTCAAGGAGACCCTGCTTATGCATGTGATGGCTGACAAGGAGTTCGCTCCGTAAAAAATGGAAAGGTACGCGTCTATTCGCGTGCCTTTTTTATTTCATATCCGAAAGGAGATTGAACCATGGATTCAGGAATGATCGGCAAGAGAGAAAAGGCAAAACGCTATGCGGAGGAACGCGAGCGGTTCCAGTTCAACAAATTTGACCTGACCTTTCACGGAGATAATAATAATCACCATGTAAAATTTGAGGGCGGAACATTCCAGTGCGACTGCGAGTTTTTCATAACCCACCAGCGTTGTGGGCATACCATGGCCCTTGAGATATTACTCAAGGATATGATCCCGACCACTGTTGAAGCTTAACTTACAATTGAATATCCCAACCGTCATCCACAAAATGGATGGCGGTTTTTTTTTATTTATGCCAAAATTAGTATAGGTGGGGGCACTCAAAGGTTGTTGGTAAATAGGCTCAAGCCGCCGTCCTCGGCGGCGCTTTGCGAGTAAATCCTGCGCCGAGGACGGCGCAGGGAGCAAACTCATTTATGCCAAAATTAGTATAGGTTGAGAGGGTTTAAATCTTAAACATTTTCGATTACAATCTTTCCCATGAATTCACATCTTTCACGCCGCGATTTTCTCAAATTGAGCGGTCTTGGATTAACCAGCCTTGCCATGGGGCGCTTTGTCCCGGATTTTGGTAACTTCGATGACAGCAATTTGATCCGCATCGCGACCAAGTCCATGAGCGTTTACAGAGAACCATCCGATAAAAGTGTGATCACTGCATCCTATAACCGCGACGAACTTATTCACGTTTACGAAGAAGTTGTAGCCGATGCGCCAAAGTGGAATCCGATTTGGTTCCGCGTGTGGGGCGGGTATATGCACCGCGGAAGCATTCAACGTGTGAAGATACTTCCCAATATTCCGATGACATCCTTGCCGGAAGGGACGCGCCAACTGGCTGAAGTCACGGTTCCGTTTACTCAACCCTGGCGCCACACTAAAACTTATGGCTGGCAACAGCTTGGCTGGCGGATGTATTACCAGTCTGTGTATTGGATCGATTCCATAGAGCCGGGTCCCGATGGCCTGACCTGGTACCGTATCTTCGATGAGTTAAGCGGTTCATATTATGTTACTGGCGCGCATCTGCGGCCAATTCCAAGCGACAACCTTGTCCCGGTCAGCCCGGATGTTTCCTGGGAAAATAAACGCATTGACGTCAATCTCACCACCCAGACTTTGGCGGCTTACGAGTATAACAAGGCTGTTTTTCAAACCAACATTGCATCTGGCATTCCGGGCGGGGGCAATGGCAAAGGCCTTTCCACAACGACGCCGCAAGGCCAGTTCCACATCCAGGAAAAAAATCCGTCGAAACATATGGGCAATGGCAACCTGTTTTCAGACGCCACTGATTACGAACTTGCGGGCGTCCCATGGACAAGCTTCTTTACCGATGCAGGTCACGCGTTTCATGGCACATACTGGCATGAAAATTTTGGGACGCCGCAGAGTCATGGTTGTGTCAACATGCGGACGAACGATGCCAATTGGTTATTCCGTTGGTCCCAACCGTACCCTGACCCAAATAATCTTGCCAAGGATTACGATATTCGCGGCGGCGATTCTGCCGGCACTACAGTGAATATTCACTATTAATATGCCATCACTCACCTGGCCCTCGAAGCATCTTTCGGATCCCCAGCCGGCTGCCCTTATAAAAGATTCGATCGTCTATCCATGCGGACGCGGCTATCCTGGCGCCGTTCCTGAAAATCGCTTGATCTTGGGGGATAATCTGGCTGTAATGGCGTCACTCCTGCCTGAATATGAAGGTCGCATCAATCTGATTTATAGCGATCCGCCGTTTTTTACTAATCGTAAGTTTTCAGCTCGTATTGGCCGTGGCGAAGACTCGCGCAAACCTGAAGAGTGGGTGATAGCTGAGGGGTATCATGATTCATGGCCCAATCTGGATGCTTATCTTGATTTTTTGTATCAACGTTTAGCCTTGATGCATCGATTGCTCTCCCCGAATGGGACGCTATATCTTCATCTCGATTGGCACGCAAATTCTTATGCTCGCATCTTGCTGGATGAAATATTTGGCCCGCAGAATTTACTCAATGAAATCGTGTGGACGTATCACGGTCCATCTCCGATTCGCAGTGCCTTCAATCGCAAGCATGACACTATTTTGGCTTATGTAAAAGGCAGTGATTACATCTTCAACGCGGATGCTGTAAGAGAACCTTACAATCCATCCACTGTACAGACATTCAAAGCATCGCCCAAGGCAGGTTTTGGGAAAGTCCCAGATCTTGAACGCGGCAAGGTTCCTGAAGACTGGTGGTATTTTCCAGTGGTGGCTCGCCTTCATAACGAGCGGACAGGATATCCGACTCAAAAACCTGAGAGCATGTTGGAACGCATTATTCTTGCATCGTCCAATCCGGGTGACATTGTGGCGGATTTCTTTTGCGGTTCTGGAACTTTGCCAACCGTCGCGGCCCGGCTTGGACGCAGATTTATTGCGTCAGATATTACCTTGCATGCGGTGCACACTGCTCGCCGAAGATTGGTCGTGTCGCAGGCCGATACTTTTTCACTGGAACACGATGTAACTCTGCCTGTTTCTTTTTCAGGGTCAGCGCAAATAAAAATTGCTCATGAAAAAGATTCGATAAAAATCGATACGGGCCTTCCATTGGATTATTGGGAAGTGGACCCGGCTTGGGATGGGAAAATATTCAGAAGCGCTGCGCAAGCCCAACGTCCGGTAAGAAGCGATGAAATATCCCGTGAGATAAAAATAAAAATAGAAACCGGGCGCAGAGTTTGCGTCCGGTTGGTGGCAGTTGAAGGGCAGATGTTTCAGGTGGAGCTAAACGTCTAACCTGTATCCAATGCCGCGGATGGTTTTCAGGAATTTCGGTTTGAGGGGATCGAGTTCGATGGCGCGTCGCAGCCACGAAACATGAACGTCAAGCGTGCGCGTGTCGCCGGTGTAATTCGTTTCCCAAACTTTTTTAAACAAAGCTTCGCGCTCGACAACTTCGCCGTGCTTGTCCATCAAAAGTTGAAGGAGGGTGACGAGCCGCGGCGTGAGCTTTGTGTTTTTACCAAGACATTTTACGCGCCGGTGTTCAACATCGAGACGAATGGGGCCAACGTGTACAATGTTTTTTCCATCGCCGGGTAAAAGTGGTTTGATGCGATTGGCAAGTTTTTGAACGGTGAACGGAAGTACCAGCACGGCATCAGCAATATCCTTGTTGACCCTGGCTTCTTTGACAAGCACAAGGATGATCGGATATTTTGGATTCTTATCGCGGATGGATTGGCAAATGCGCAGGCCGGTGCTGCGGAGCGATGCGGCGTTGACGACAACCAGGCTTGGATTTATTTTCTCCAAGCGTGTAATGGCCGCGCCACCGCTCTTCGCGATGTGGACTTCAAATCCCTTCTTCTGTAATTCACTGGCGAAAGAGGGGATGTCTGCGTGTCGGCCTTCAATAACCAGAAGGGAATCAGTCATGTGAAAAAATAATTTCTTTAGATGTTTGGATGTGATGTTTTTGTTAAGGATTGGTTAATTCATTATACACCATATCTTAACAAACTCTGTCAACCATTAGTACCGTCGCTCTTTAACATTCCATCTTTCATTTGGGTGTAAAATATATAAGCAGCTTGACGATGTAATCTTTATCTGGTATATTCGGCAAACTTCGATGCGGGGTGGAGCAGTGGCAGCTCGTCGGGCTCATAACCCGAAGGTCGCAGGTTCAAGTCCTGCCCCCGCTACCTTTAGAGAAAGACCGTGATCAAACACGGTCTTTTTGTTTACCATATTGCATCTGCTGTGGTGCTGACGCCTGCCGATTTTCCCACACGCTTATACATCGTCACATTCGTGAAAGGCTCTCCAAGAATTCCATCATGGATGGCCCATGACCGCAGGCGGATTCTGCTTTGCGCTTCCCTGCGCCGAAACGCGGAATCGTCAAGTTGTTTTAAAAGATTCCCGTTTTCAGAAAACTCTGTGTGAATGCGTTCCATCAATTTGCGTCCCTGTTGATAAGCAAACCCATAGCGTTCGAATATTACTGCGTTGTGATAATACAACGGCTCGACGAAATACATTTCGTGGCCCAGACTCTCGACAAAATTCTCGAAGGCGATGATCGCCTGATTTAAGAGCCGCAGTCCGTGTCGCACCTGGCCCGGAGCGAGTCCCGCTTCGAGGGCCGCTTTCTCCGCTTCAAGGTTTCTGAAGAGCGTGCCGAATTTCGTGGCGCGACCATCCGGCATTTTGTCCACGTCGAAGCGCGGAGCATCGGGATCGTTCAAAATATAAAGCAGGATATGTACCTGCCCGTTCATCGTGTCGGTCAAGTGGCCGTATAAGATGGGATCGGGAAAATCAGCTTTGTGGAAGAGAGACAACTCGGCAGACGGATTGCCCGGCGCCCATTTGGCACGGATGAGCGATTGCCCCTCAGAATCGACAAAAGAATGCGGAATGTTGAAGCGCTCGATCAGTTCTCTTGGTATAAGACCGCAATAGATTTCACGCTTGCGTTCTTCGGAAAGAAGATTGATACTGCCGATCGTGGAAGGTTGGCGCATTGTTTTATCCCACAGAAACTTGCTGGACTTACCTTACCCGGCTTTCTCGATCCTGTTCGCGCGCCATATCGCGTTTGGCGATCACAGCGCGTTTGTCGTAGGCTTTCTTACCGCGCGCCAAAGCGATCTCGATCTTGGCGCGTCCATCTTTTAAATAGACTTTGGTCGGGACGACCGTCATCCCTTTTTGTTTGATGGCTGCCCACATCTCGCGGATCTGTTTCTTGTGCAGGAGCAAACGCCGCTTGCGTTTTGGATCATGGTTAAAGCGATTGGCCTGCGCGTAAGGCGCAATGTTCGACTCGATCAACCAGGCATTCCGTCCGTCTGCAATGTCCACGTAGGCTTCGACGATGCTCATCTGCCCGGCGCGAATGGATTTGATCTCGCTGCCCTGCAATGCCAGGCCCGCTTCAAACTTCTCGAGTAAAAAATATTCAAAACCAGCCTTGCGGTTGGTGGCGACAATTTTAATATCATCGGTCATACAGAATCATTCTAACACACCGACCCACGTCATTGCGAGCCGAAGGCGAAGCAATCCCTTGCAATCAAAAAGATTGCCACGTCGGGAAGAACGCCCTCCTCGCAATGACGTATAAAAATCATTATCCCCATTTCCAGATCGCCAGCCCGGCCAGCGTGCGCGCCGCGGCAAAAACGAACAAGGCCGGGATCAATCCGATGCCGCTCGCTATCAATGGGCCGACCAGTGAGCCGGTCAAAACGGATGCGTTCAGGATCACGTTGTACCATGCCAGATAGGCAGGCCGATCATGTGCGGGAATGTGTTCAAGGATGTAGTTTGCAAACGCGCCGCCAGCCAGGGCAAAGCTTAGGCCGCCCAGCGCAGACAGGCCATAGAAGTCCCATGCTGTCCGCGAAAGCGCCATCAGGAATGGATACATCCCCATGCCGATCACGCCCAAAGCAGTGACATTCTTGTGTCCGATTTTGTGAACAGAGCGTCTCAATTGAGTTGAGCCTATTAATACGACCAGGTAGAACACAGCCGAACCAATCCCGATCTGTTCATCGGTAAGATGCAAATTGTGAACCTGATATAACGGAAATAAAGGCAGGGCTATGTATTGGGCGAGATGGAATCCCAGCATGACCAGCAGGACTTTTCGGAAATCCGTCGCCCAGACGTCGGCGCGGATGGCGGAGAGAAAGCCTGAGCGTTGCTTCGCTCTTTCGGGAGCCTCAACCGGTTCCGGTTCCGAGAGAAGCGGATGCGTGTCCGATGTCAGCGGGCGCACAAGATATAAATGTACACTGCTCATCGCCGCGCCAAAAAATCCGATCCCGAAAACAATTTGATACCCGATGGGAAACGGAACGCCTTGCAGGATATATCCGCTGACCAGGGATGAAAAAATGTAGGCAATGGATAGCACCACATTGCGGATGCCCGCCACGTGAGCGCGATATTCATCCGGAACCGATGCGGCGAAAAGCGCGTTGAAACCAACCGAGAGCGGCGTGAGCGGGATTGCCATCAGCAGGGCGAGAATGATCAACGCCCAGACTTGTGCTGTTTCACCGAAGAGCCATGGAAGCGGAATCCAAAGCAGAAAACCGATGCGATAAACCACCGATGTCCAAAAGACGGCTTTGCCGATCGGGCGTTTTTGAATCCAGTGGCCCGAAGGAATGGCAAGCAGCAGGCTGACCGCGGCAGCCGTGGCGCCAAGCAGCCCGATTTGGAATCCGCTTGCGCCGAGCCGCGCGGCATAGATATTCAGAAAGTTTACCGATGAACCGCTGAGAATGCCAAACCAGCCAATATCAAAATAGAGATTTGTGAAATTGGCCCGATATTTTTGGGGAACTTCGCTTTTGAAAATTCTGGAAATCACAAGAAGATTATAACGGCTCGGATGTTTTGCGTCATGTGATAAGTGTCAGTGTCATTGAAAAACATGAATACAAGCGCATAAAAATTCTCTACCGTACATCATAAGATTTTTACCGCAAAGAGCGCGAAGAACGTAAAGATTTAAAGGTTTTCTTGGCGAACTTCGCGCGCTAGGCCCTGCGTTTTTTCAGGGTCGCGGTTCAATTTTTTGGCTTGTACGGTAGAGAGCATAAAATTAAAAGAGCAGTCAACTGACTGCTCTTTTGAAGGCGCCTTCACAGAACGATCAAACCATCTTTAGATATTCACGGATGAGAAGCGCTGCCGTCGCTCCTTCGCCATTGGCCGCTGCGACTTGTTTGGTACTGCCCTGACGCACATCACCGGCTGCAAACACGCCAGGGATGTTGGTCTCCAAAAACATTGGTTCGCGTCCGTTGAATGCCGGGATCTGACGGCCGTTGTGAACCAGATCATGCCCGGTCTGAATGAAGCCCCATTGATTAAGTTCCACGCCGGTTCCGCTCAGGAAGCCCGTGTTGGGCGTCAGGCCGATGAACACGAAAACGCCTGCAGGATGAATGATTTCCGTTTCGCCGGATTTATTATTTTTGATCTCCACCGCATTTAGCTTTCCGCCTGAGCCGCTGAACTTCGTGACCTCGGTGTTGAAGCGCACTTCGATTTGCGGATGCGAGAGTGTTTTTTCCTGAATGACCCGGCTGGCGGTCAACTCGCCGCCGCGCACAAGCAGAGTCACTTTCTCAACGAACTTGACCAGGAACAGACTCTCTTCCGCCGCGCTGTTTCCGCCTCCCACCACCGCGACTGGCAACCCTTTATAAAAAGGGCCGTCGCAGGTGGCGCAGAAGTGAATGCCCGCCCCGATAAAATCATCTTCGCCCGGCGCGCCGAGACGTTTATAGCGGCTGCCTGTTGCGATCAGAACAGCGCCAGCGGAGTATTCACTGCCATCGGCAGTATCCACACAATGATAATTATCGTGGCTGTGAAAGCGGACGACATCCTGGGCTTGAAGCATCTCGACACCGAAACGTTCGGCCTGCTTGCATAGTTGTGTTGCAAATTCCGAGCCGAGGACGCCATCCGCAAAACCGGGCACGTTATCCAGTCGTTCAGTCGCGGCGGTTTGTCCGCCCAATGCGGCGCGTTCGATGACGAGTGTATCGATGCCTTCGCGCGCGGTGTACAGTGCAGACGTCAGCCCGGCGGGGCCGCCTCCGATCACGACCAGGTCGTAATGTCGGCGTGATGCGCTGGTCTTTAATCCCAGCCTGGCGGCGATCTCCGCGTTGGATGGTTCCACCAGGATCGAGCCATCGGAAAATTCAATCGTGGGAATAATGCGCTTGCCATTGTTCTTTTGCAGGACATACGCCTCACCGGCTTTGTCCTGTTCAATATCCACCCAGTGATAGGGGATTTGATGTTCGCCCAGGAATTGCTTGCTGCGGCGACAATCGGGACACCAGTATGCGCCATAAATGGTAATGGATGTGGATGGT
>JAJYOH010000231.1 GCA_021796315.1 Chloroflexota bacterium | reverse complement strand
TTGCGTGATCTGGTAACTTGCCTGCTGGGATGTGTCCGTCTTCAAGTTGAGCTGGCGGCCAATGCTGGTACTTGCGGCAACATTTTGTGCCTGACTTGACGCCGGGAGGCTGACCGATGGCTGCGATTGACTTGACGCGGCGCTCGGATCCGGATGGGAAGCGGATGAGGCCTCACCGACCTGGGTCCACCAGAGAGTGGTTCCCAGCAACGCGGCCACGACGACGATTGTGACTCCCCATGAAACCAAATTAAAACGATTAGACGTAAAGTTTTGCAGGAATTTTTTTAGATCGAATTTCATTTTGAGTTATTTGTCTTTTAGTTCTCTTCCGTCAAAGTTTCAAGGAAGTGCTGATTGTTCTTGGCGCGATCAAGACGGGTGAGGATGGCTTCCGTTGCGACTGTCTGGTCCATGCCTGCGCCCTGCGGCGGTGGCGTTGTCATTTGACCATACATGCGGCGCATCAGCCAGACACGTTGCAGAATATCGGGGCCGAGTAACAAATCTTCGCGGCGAGTGGACGAGCGTTCGATTTCCACAGAGGGGAAGATGCGTCGCTCCTGCAACTTGCGCGAGAGAACCAATTCCATATTGCCGGTGCCTTTGAATTCTTCGTACACAACGTCATCCAAACGGGAGCCGGTGTCTACGAGGCACGTGGCGATAATTGTCAACGAGCCGCCTTCTTCGATGTTGCGCGCGGCGCCGAAGAATTTCTTGGGCGGATACAACGCCGAAGGATCCATGCCGCCCGAAAGCGTGCGCCCCGACGGGTTGACCACAAGGTTATAAGCACGTGCAAGGCGGGTAATCGAGTCCATTAAGATTACCACATGACGGCCAATCTCCACCATTCTCTTAGCTCTGTCTAAGGCAATTTCTGCCGTTCGTACGTGAGAAGTGACTGGTTCATCAAAAGTTGAAGCTACAACTTCCGCTTCGACCGAACGATCCATGTCGGTCACTTCTTCCGGGCGCTCGCCGATCAGCGCTACCATCAAATGCACATCTGGATATTTAGTTGAAATGGAATTCGCAATTTGCTTGAGGATTGTTGTTTTCCCCGCTTTCGGAGGAGAGACGATCAAACCGCGCTGGCCGCGTCCGATGGGAGCGATGAGATTGATCAAGCGTGGCGCTAAAGTGTCGTGATCCGTTTCAAGGTCAAAGCGTTTATCGGGGAAGATTGGGGTGAGACTCTCAAAGACCGGGCGGCGTGTCGCCTCTTCCGGGTCTATGCCGTTGACCGTTTCTACTTTGAGCAATCCAAAATGTCTTTCAGATTCACGTGGGGGACGAACATGTCCGATAACCAAATCCCCCGAGCGAAGATCATAACGCCGAAGTTGTGCCTGCGAAACATAAACATCCTGATCACTGATGCGGTAGTTGGATGCCCGCAGGAAGCCGATGCCTTCACTCATGATCTCAAGGATGCCGCCTCGGAGTTCAATGCCTTCCTTCTGCGCCTCTATCTGACGGATTTGAAGGATGAGTGCTTCCTTTTTCAGGCGGTTGAAATTAGGCACATTGGCATCTTTGGCAAGCTTACGCAGCTTTGCCAGTGGTTCATTTTCGAGTTCTAGAATTTTCATGGTTCAATGCCTTTTGGAATAATGAATATTGAGATGTAGCCAGCGCCCCCGTAGGTGCGGGCTGAGTTCAAAATGGATTTTGTTGAAGGGGGAAATTATTCAAGATAACAGGATTTTGGATATTATGGCCGCGGTGTGGGATTTGAATTGTCAATTATCCGGGGAAGTTGTTTGCATTATAGCACGCTCGTTCAGTGGATGCAAGTGCAAGCGATTTTCCGAAAGCTGCGGCAAATCGCGGCGTTCTGACAAAGGTGTACATAGGCAAACCTTCATCTCGTTTTCTGTCACATAAGTTCCGCTTATGAAATCAATATATTTTCTATACCTGTAATGGAAACTCACTTGTTATACTGACCGACTCAGAAACAAGGAGATCGAATGAAAAAAATTATTGCAATCACAATCCTGACCATCTTTGCGCTGATGTTGACGGCCTGCGGAGCCAATGCCAATTCTGTTCCATCCAATTCGACGGGCGGATCATCCGGACCGAATGCGGGCGCGTCGAATTCTGCTGGCGCACAACTGATAAATGGAACCCCGACAACTGGACTGACTGCTTTACAGCTTGCGGCTGGAATGTTGAAACTGGACGGTACGTCCAATGCCATCACCGCGCAGGAAGCGGCCAAGCTTCTCCCGTTATGGCAATCGTTACAACAAGTTGAAGGCTCGACAACCCCATCTGGCGGCTTTGGTACATCCGGTGCGAATACGGCGATGCGGCAACAGATGAGTACACAGATTATGGCGATTGAGAATGCCATGCCGCGAGAACAAATCCAGGCAATTACTGCGATGAATTTGAGCCGGCAGGATATTTTTGCGGCCTTTCAACAAGCTGGAATATCATTGGGTGGCCCCGGCGGCTTTGGCGGATTTCAATCCAACGGCGGCACGTTCACGCCTCCAGCCAACGGAACTCCCCGCGCATTTGGAAATGGTGGAACTCCGCGAGCGGGTGGGCGTCAGGGATTTGGCAATTTCCTTCCGCCAAGCGTGGTGAACGGAATCGTCCAATTCTTGCAGAAGAAAGCAAGCTCGTAGGAAATCAAATCGGATGCCGCATTGGTTTGCGGCATCCGAAATTTTATTTGGAATATTTCTATTTTCGTTTACTGAAAACAAATAGTCTAAGAAATCGTAACCTTATTTTGTGGATACCGTCATGTTATAAACCTAGCTTGCCGATTGGGGCTCTAGTTGGAATGTTGGCTTAGCATCTTCCCAATTGTGGTCTTTGAATTGTGAGTTGGCAAATCAGGAAACTGTGGACGATGACGTTTTTATTACCCGAGGTTGACTTTTTATTGTATACTTAACAAAAATGCAAGGTCTTGGAAAGAAGAGGGTTTATGCCTAGAAAAGCATTGCCGACAGTGACCGAAGATACTTTCGGCGCGGAGGATCGTAAAGCTATTCTTCGAGCCATTTACGATAAAGTGGAGACCGATCCTCCCGTGGGAGAGAGATACGAGTCTCTACTCAAAGGCATTATCGCGAGCGCCATTGATGATCGCGGACTAAAGTTGAGCCGGGATTTTAAAGAATCTCTCGTGAACGATTTGTTTTTATATGTTGCCAGTTACGGACCAATTGAACAATTCTTTGACGAGCCTCAGATCAGTGAAATCATGGTCAATGGGCCTGACCAAATCTTTATTGAGAAAAATGGTGAGATGATTCTTACCGACGTAAAGTTCGACAGCAAGGAACAGGTCCGGTTTGCCATCAATCACATAATTAATCCGATGGGGCGTTTTGTAAACAGCAAGCATGCCTTGATTGACTCGCGCATGCCTGATGGCTCGCGTGTCAATGCAGTCATTATGCCAGTTTCCCCCACTTGGCCCTGTATCACAATTCGACGATTTCTCAAAGATAGACTTAGCGTAGAGCAGTTGGTTGAACTCGGCTCGCTTTCGCCGCGAATCGCTGAGTTCTTAGCTATGTGTGTAAAGGCGAGACTGAATATTGTTGTGGCTGGAAACACTAGCTCAGGGAAAACTACTTTGCTAAATATCCTTGCTGGCGAAATCCCGGATTGGGAGCGGATCGTCATAATTGAAGATTCGGCAGAACTGAATCTCCTTCAGACTCACAAAGTTTCATTGGAGGCGCAGCCGCCGGATTATCGCGGACAAGGGGCCGTTTCAATACGCGACCTCGTCCGCAACGCGCTGCGTATGCGTCCCGACCGCATCATTGTTGGTGAGGTACGTGGTGGGGAGTCCATTGATATGCTGCAAGCAATGAATACTGGCCATGATGGATCTTTAACAACGATCCACGCAAATTCGCCGCGCGATGCCATTTCTCGTTTGGAGACCATGGCACTGATGTCAGGGATCGAGATGCCGGTGACGGCCATTCGCAAACAAATAGCCTCCGCACTAAATCTCATCGTCTTTCTAAATCGCTTTCCAGATGGTTCCAGAAAATTGACCCATATTTCCGAGGTGGTTGGTATGGAGGGCGATGTCATAACCATGACTGATTTGTTCCTTTTCCAGCAAACGGGCTTGGACGAAAAGAAACGGGTAACGGGTGTCTTTAGGTCAACAGGTCTGAGACCATCGTTCTCGTCTGCTTTAGATCAAGCCGGCTTGCATATGGATGCCAGGTGGTTTATCAATTAGTTCAAGATAAATTCGGGATTTTTGAATAGAAGAATTTATAGGCGGCGATGATAAAGGCAAAAAGTGTGATGATGGATCAGCCCAAACAACATCTCATCATACTGGTTGTGGATGATGATGACCTCAATCAACAAATGATGACGATTTTGCTTTCAGGACAGGGATATGTTGTCAAAACTGCTTCAAACGGCCAAGAGGCGTTGGACGCAATTACCTCATCCAATTTTGACCTTGTCTTCATGGATTTGCAGTTGCCGGACATGAACGGGCTTGAAGCTTCCAGGCGAATCAGAGAATGGGAAGCGGGAAGGACGCGCCTTCCAATTATTGCCCTGACAGCTAATGATATTCCTGGCGCGGCATTGGAATGGTTGAAGGCGGGCGTGGATGACTATATCTTCAAACCATACAACCTAGGGCAGTTGTCCCGGATGATAATGTTATACGTTGACGGTCAAGACAAATTGTCTTCGAGCTTGGACGGTTCTTCTCTCACTGAAATTGGGGCGGATGAAGTGTCGTTCGATCCCAAATTGGCTTTACTTAATTTCTCAAATGACAGCGATGCCTACAAGGGTCTCCTGAAGGATTTCATTGCTTCTTTGCCGGAGAGAATTGAGCTAATGTACGAACATCAGGTTGCTTGTGATTTAAGCGGACTTTCCAGAAAAGCTCATAACTTGAAGGGCGTATCGGCGAACCTTGGCGCGATTCGGCTAACGAAATTGGCCAACCGGCTTGAGCGTTGCTGTAAGGAGAATCAACCCCAGTTGTCGGAGAATGTGTTGAAAGAGATCAACGAGAGTGTATCGGATTTGCGTATCAGAGTAATGGACTTTTTGGGATCTTCGTCGACATGATGTTTTCAATTAACCACAATTTATTCAGGAGAGCAATAGGATGCGAATTCTTTTGATTGACGATGAACTATATTATTTTAAGTTGCTTGATAAGCCGCTTCGATCTGCTGGTTATGATTTGGAATATGCCAAGACAGCCAAAGAGGCTTTGACATCGGTCGCATCCAAAGGAACCGATATTGTTATTGTGGATCTGGTTTTGCCAGATATGTCTGGCTTCGATATTCTCGAACGTTTGCGCCGTGACCAACGTTACGGACATATTCCGGTGGTCGTGATCACCTCTGATAATAAGTTGGAGGACAAACTCAAAGCTTTTGAGCAAGGTGCTGATGACTATTTGGTGAAGCCGTTTCAGCCCGAAGAGTTGGTTGCCCGGTTAAGAATCCTGGCCAGCCGCGGCAAAGCTTTGAAAATCGTCCAGCAGATGGAAACTCAAAGCGAAAATATTTCGACCATCGTTGCGGTTCATAGTTTGCGAGGTGGCGTGGGATGTACAAGTCTGGCGGTTAACCTGGCGATTGCCTATTACCAACTCTGGCAAAGAAAAACGCTGCTTATTGATGCGGTTCTGACTGCCGGTCAAGTGGCAATGATGCTGGATGTAGCACCAAGAATTACTTGGGAACAATATCTGGGACTCGCTCCGAACGCAATAACTGGCGAGGATATTGATCAACTCGCCTCTGCACATAAAAGTGGAATCTACTATGTGGCGAGTTCCAAGACCCCTCTTGCTGCCGACGCATTCACTGACGAGTTCTGGCGGGTAATTTTTGCGGAATTCAAAAAAAGGAATGAATTTATTGTCGTGGATCTCGCCCACGATTTTTCGGATATGACCATTCAATTGTTGAATAAGGCGGATTGGATTCTGCTGGTCTTGGCTCCCGAAGTGGCATCTCTGCGAGCTGCCGCCAGCGCCTTGGAAATATACGATAGACTGGGTTTCACTTCTGAAAAGGTCAAGGTTGTTTTAAATCAAACCACGAATAACTCTGGAATTAAACAGGCCAAGCTTGAAAAGGCGCTTGAACGACCATTTGATTTCATTATTCCACATGATTCGATGGAGGTTATGCGTGCTCTAAATTTCGGTGTCCCTTTTATTTTGGAGAATCCGGACCTGCCTGTTTCTGTTCAAATGGAGAACATAGCATACATACTGAGTAACGATTTCTTCAAGAATTTGCCGCCTGCAGTACCTTCGCAAACCTGGAAACGCGTGACCGCACGTTTAGCAGTAAATAAATAAACCTGGCCGAGAATGTGAAACCTCCTTCCAAGTTTTTCCTCTACTCGATCCTGATGTTGGGGATCTTTCTTGCCCGCCTCGGCAGCCTGGCTGATATTCTGGATGCCCAGGCAAAGGAGGCTTCTCGCGGCCCAAACACCGTTTCAGAACTAGCCCCTTTCGCCAACGCACCATCGGCGACGCCCACCTCTTCGACTACTCCAACTGCTACTGTACAAGTGGAGCCGACGCAGATCTTTACTCCAGCGCCGTTGATTGCCACGGCAATTCCTCGACCGACTCTTTATGCGTTTATTCAAGCGCCACAAGGGCCACTGGCCAATCCCTATGTAAATCTAATAGGTTTTCATTCCGGATCATTTTCAACTACGCTGCAAATTACAGGCATCGTTAACGAGCTGGAGTTCAATTGTCCCGGATCTCCTTGTGTCCTTCCGTTGCCATCAGGAAGTTCTCGAATAATATTCAAAACAATTTCAGTGTCTGCCGATTCCAGCGATTCGGTTATTGCCAGCGTTCAAGCGGATGAGAAGAAGGACGGTTATTATGTAACCATCGGATCAGTCAGCGAATATTTTGGATCATTTTCAGACGTCTGCTTGAAGATATGGGATGTTCCTGTTGATACAACTCCAACGTGGGCAGAGTTTCCGCAGTTTCCTTATGAACTAAATACTGATATCAGTTTGCACCATCTGGCTGCCCGCCTCATTGTCAGTGGACTTGTTGATACGCGGAATTGTCCCGCCGGGGGACTAAGCCAGGATTTGGATTGGCCCAATGGTTGTGGGTTAACGCAAGCTAGTCCCAAAATGATCGAATGGCAGAATCAATATGATGACGCGATCTGGTCAGCGGGAAACGATATCGGCATCCCACCCAAGATCTTGAAAACGTTAATCCAGGTGGAGTCACAATTCTGGCCGGGAAATGAGCGTTTCTACGTAGATGAGTATGGCCTAGGACAGATCAATCAATTAGGTGTCGATGTCATATTACGTACAGATAATAATCTGTACCAACAGGTGTGTTCCAGCGTGCTCGCAAATTGTCTCTTGCCATACGTAAGCCTTGCTCCAGAGCAACAGGCGATGATTCGCGGTGCGTTGTTAAATTCGCAGAATGCCATTTGTCCCACGTGCCAAAATGGTGTTGACCTTACGAAAGCCAAGCAGGGAATTTCATTTATTGCTCAAGTGCTGCGAGCCAATTGTGAAGAGGTGAAAACAATCCTGGATAAATATGGCGAGAGTACAGATTATGAGGATTATTGGAAATTTACGCTTTATACATATCATAGTGGGATCAGTTGTTTTGACAGTGCTGTGGCTGCTACAAAGAGGAATGACCAACCGATGGACTGGATGCATTTGTCAGATATGTCAAGGTGTTCAGATGGCAATAAGTATGTGAACGGTTTTTGGGGGAGTCTGTTGTTGTTCGATTCGTATCGCTATACGCCCGGGGCTTATCAAGTTGCGCTTTATTCCCCTATGTTCATGCCAACTCATACACCTCTCCCGACTCCCACAACAGCGATGTCTCAGGCTAGGATCGTGATTGGTGTGTTTATGGATGCTAGTGGTGATGGCATTCCACAATCGTCCGAATGGTTGAATGGAATACCTGTCCAAGTGAGTCTTTCAGATGGCCCGACTTTACTGGGAATTACTGTTAATGGTCAAGCCGCATTCGATTTATCAGGCTACCCGATTGGAACCATGATTGTGGTGAGCCTGCCGGGTCTATATCGCAGCAGCAGCTTTTATCTACCTGCCCGGGGAATTGTGCCAGTCATGTTTACATTCGCACAACCCGTCTTGCCCAATAATCTTCCGTAGAAGAGGTCGGTAATCATGGATGAAAATTCAAGAAAAGATCAAGATAATCAACAGGAGCCTCCCAAGGGGGCAGTTTCACCAGTTGAGAAGCAAGGCCCTTCACGCGAAGAGTTGTTTGCTGAGATCAGGCAGTCCCTTAAGGAAGATGAATCTCAAAAGAGGAAATCCGGCGTTGCTCAACGCTTGAAGGCGTGGTGGGATAGTTTGTTCAGGAGAAAATTCAAGGCGTCCAGCGGCGAGGCGGAAAAAGTTCTGGAAAGTTTACCAGCTCCTGTCATTCAAGAATCCATAGCTGATACCGAATTGATGCAAGCTGTTGTTCCTGAACTTGAGACATTGACAGATACCGAATCTCCCGGTGATAGATTGGAAGAGGTTCAGCCGCTGACCGACCAGACGATTGGCGCGACAACGGACGAGA
>JAJYOH010000230.1 GCA_021796315.1 Chloroflexota bacterium | reverse complement strand
AAATGGTGAGGTCTGCCGCCCGTATAATGTTGGAAGTGATGAGGCATTTTCAATTGCGGAGGTTGCAGAGCAAGTGGCACAATGCTTTTCTCCGGAGTCTCAAATTGAAATTCGAGGTAAAGCCGATCCGCATAAAAAACCAGAAGGATATGTGCCATCCACAACAAGAGCAGAAAGTGAACTCAAACTAAAAGAGTGGTTTTTTCTTCGGGAAAGCATCCAACATCTAATTAAGTTGTATCAGAAGAATGAATTATGAACATTGAACCACTAAAAATTCCAGGCTGTTTTCTTATAAGCGCAAAAACAATAAATGATGACAGAGGGTCCTTCGTAAAGACATTCGTTGCCGCACAATATAAAGAACTCCAGCTCTCCGTTGAATTTGAAGAAGAATACTACACTCGCTCCACAAAAAATGTGTTGCGAGGAATTCATTATCAAACACCTCCTTATGAATATTGCAAGCTCGTTACTTGCCTTTTTGGGCATGTTCGGGATGTGATTGTCGATTTACGAAAGGGTTCACCGCAATTTAAGAAATACCAGTCTATTGAATTAAATGACCAAAAGAGCGACATACTATATTTGCCTCCAGGGATTGCACATGGCTTTTTAGTTTTAAGCGAAATGGCCTTAATAACTTATAAAGTGACTAGCGTCTATGCGCCAACAAATGATACCGGGATTCGCTGGGATTCCATTGGCATAGATTGGGGAATAAAGAAGCCGATTATCTCATCAAGAGACGCATCGCTCCAAACTTTGGATGAAATAGAGAGTCCATTTATATTCACGCGAGGAGATTGATTCATGCAGAAAAGAGTTCTTATCACAGGCGGCGCAGGATTCATCGGTTCAAATTTAGCCCGCGCTTGTTTTAAAAAAAACTACGAAGTAGGTATTATCTATCAACCAGAGAATGGGCTAACACAGATTATAGATATTCTTCCGAAAATAGAAGCTTACCCAGTGATCGGCAAACGCAACGAAGTATTTGACATCATTACAAAGTTTAATCCTGATTTAGTGTTCCATTTGGCTTCTGTGTTCATCGCCAACCATAAAGCAGACGATGTTTCTACACTTATTAATTCAAACATAGCATTCGGCGCTCAACTTCTTGAATCAATGGCGCAGCTCAAGGCACCTTATTTAATTAATACCGGAACATCCTGGCAGCATTTTGAAAACGACGAATATAATCCTGTCAATCTCTACGCCGCAACCAAACAAGCGTTTGAGGATATTTTAGGATATTACTTAAAAGCAACACCGCTTAAAGCAATCACCCTAAAGCTCTTTGATACCTACGGTCCAGGAGATCAGCGGCCCAAATTATTTAATGCACTCCAGCGCGCCGCTCTAGAAAAAACGCCATTAAGTATGTCGCCGGGAGAACAACTTATTGACATTGTTTATATTGACGATGTGGTAAACGCGTTTATAGTCGCGGCTCGCAGATTATTCGATAAAAGAGTAAAGCATCATGAAATCTACTCTATATCTTCCGGTCAACCGATCCGGTTACGCGATTTGGTGAAACTCTATAAATCCATTACGGGATATGAAATTGACATCGTTTGGGGAGGAAGACCATATCGCAACCGGGAAGTTATGATTCCATGGAAAGGCGGAAAACATTTACCCCTATGGAAGCCAAAAGTCAGCTTGACGGAAGGAATCACAAATTGCAAAAATCTACGCGCCGCGCAAAATTCTCAACCAAAAGTTTCTGTATGTATACCGGTGTACAACTGTCAAGAGTTTATCGCTCAAGCGATTGACTCTGTGCTTCAACAAACCTTTTCGGATTTCGAATTGCTCATTGTAGATAATGCATCTACAGATGAAACGTTAAGTGTGATCGCGCGATATACGGATCCGCGTATCCGATTATTACGCAACAAAAGCAATATCGGTGTCGAAGGAAATTGGAATAAAGCCGTCACCGAAGCGCGCGGAGAGTACGTCAAACTGCTCCCAGCGGATGACTTCCTTTATCCAGAATGCCTGGAACGCCAAATCAAAGTTCTTGAAGCGCCTGACAACAAATCGGTATCGTTGGTTACTTGTGCGCGTCAAATTGTTGACCCGCGCGGAAAAGAAGTGGTAATAAGGAAATTTCTAGGAGGTGAACGCAAGTTCAAGAGTCAAAGTGCAATCAATCGTCTCGTGCGCGCTGGAACCAATCTGTTAGGAGAGCCTGCAGCGATACTTTTCAAACGTCAATTTTTAGAAAGAACCGGCAAGTTCAATGGTGCGATAGGCTATGTTATTGATATAGATCTATGGGCGCGGATTCTTCTATATGGCGATTTATACACACTTCCT
Source organism: Chloroflexota bacterium (assembly GCA_021796315.1). The sequence continues at coordinate 6,299 of JAJYOH010000230.1, read as the reverse complement.
CAAACACTTTGTGCGTTCCGTTTGTCATCCGGATCAGCTAGCTTGGAACTTGCCACTATCCAAAGTAAACACTATGCCATGTTTATCAACCAACTTGCAAATGATCCGCGCTTCAACATCCAGTGGAAGGATCGTCAACAAGGGATTCTTACAAGCAAATTTCTTGGAATAGCACGCAGGTTATTTTATCTTTTCTACGTTCACAATTGAAATGAATCCAATGGAAAAAGAAAAAAAGATTGAACTCCTTGTGCTTGTAATTTTCACAGGATTTATCTGTGCGGTTGTCTTTCACTTGGCAAACCATTTTATGGGACGAGGTTATCCCTACGACACATTCCTCTTCCGTTCAGACGACCGCTTCATGGATTTTTTCAATCCGCTTCGAGGTTCCTCCGATCTTGATCCCTATAACCCTGCGCGAATTAATTATATCGGCGGTTATCTTCCGTTTGGGTATCTGGTTTCATTTCTTTTCTCACTTACTCGACCATGGATAATTTCTCTTGCTATATTTATTACACTTTTCATTACATATTTAATATGGTACATCATCAACACGCTTTACAGAAACAAGAAACTAAATTTCGCCGAAAGATTAAATGCTCTCACATTAGTATTACTGACATATCCCATTTTGTTTATTTTGGACCGCGCCAATTTTGATATTATCGTATTTATCTTTATTTCTCTTTTTGTTTACCTCTATCAACGCGGCCGGTTGACACTCGCCGTCCTGCTTTTAGCATTTCCAATCGCGATGAAAGGATATCCATTAGTTTTATTGACCATTCCCCTGCTTGATAAGCGCATTCGGGATATTCTTCTAACTGGCGGATTAACTTTTGCCCTGGAAATTGTCAGCCTTGCAGTGTTCAAAGGCGGATTAGCCATTGAATTTAGCAAAATGTTAGCTTCTTTTGGCACATCCTATTCAATTGCATTCGGAAGCGGAAGTCTAGTACGTTTTAATTCTTCTCTCTTCACACTTCTACTATTCCTTAAACCATCTCTTATTACCTCATCGTGGTTCAATCGCGCATACGTGCTCTTAGTAACCGCATTCTTTTTTATAATTACATTCGTAATCTACAAAAACAACTATCCCTTCTGGCGCAGGCTGTTGATCATAACGCTCATGATGATCTTATTTCCCCAATCATCGGGAGATTATCGGTTATTAATGCTTTATCCGCCGCTATTACTCTTTCTCGCACAAAACGAAAAATCTTCCATAGATAAGGTAACCACAATATTACTGGGCTTAATCCTTATCCCAAAAGCTTATTATGTGTTTTATTCCGATGTCAACATTGGAATTATACTAAACCCCATGCTTTTGACGATTTTGCTGATTATCGTCTCAATCCCGTTGAAGACACAACGCAGAACCGACTGACTAAAATTCTAAAACGAATCGAAAGTTTAAAGATCGGTACTGATATGCGAGACATCGGCAACAAGAAAGTTTTTATTTATGGCACCGGCACATTCGCCCGCGATGTACTAGATGTTTTAACGCGGCACCACTTAACTGTGAGTGGTTTTCTCAATCATTATCCTCGTCAAATTACAATACAAGAATTGCAAATTCAACAGCCTGACACAATCCCAATGGATATCCGTCCCAACTCCGCGGTCGTCATCGGTATTCACAACCGCGATGCAAATATTGCCGCTATTATTTCGCGATTGAATTCATTAGGCTTCAAGCAGATCATTACTCCCATTGATTTATATGATGAATTTGCCGACAAACTTGGAACACGCTACTGGCTGACCAAGCGGACATTTTATGACGGCTATAAAGAAGAATTAAATTCAACGGCAAATCTTTTTGAAGATGTGACCAGCCGCGATCTTTACAACCAATTGATTCAATTTCGTTTGAGTGGTGATTATTCCATCCTGCCTCAACCTGATTTGGAACATCAATATTTTCCGCCTGATATTCCACTATGGAAAATGCCACTGCGCTTCGTTGATTGCGGCGCATTCGATGGTGACACACTAAGAAACTTTATCAACGCCGATATTCCTCTTGAGGCGGTCGCCGCATTTGAACCGGATGAAAACAACTTTCATAAACTCGCTCATTTTGCAAAGGAAAACCAAAAGCTTTTACCTAATACAACTCTCTGGCCCTACGGGGTTTATTCTTCAACTACGCAATTGAAATTTACAACCGGTCAGGGCGAAGGAAGCAAAATAATCAGTACAGGTGGGAATATACTCCAATGCGTTTCATTAGATGATGCCATTCCAAACTTTGCCCCAAACCTCATCAAGATGGATATTGAGGGATCGGAATACGAAGCGTTACTTGGCGCAAAGAATTTAATTAACAGGTATCGTCCCGGATTGGCTATTGCCATTTATCATTGTCCAGAACATTTATGGCAAATCCCTTTGCTAATCGAGCAGATGGCAAACAATGAATATACTTATTACTTACGCGCTCACGCTTTCAATGGCTTCGAACTCATATTATATGCTGTACCAAAATAAGCTATGATTCGCGTTTCAGATTACATTGCCAACAAATTATCCAATTTCGGTGTCCGCCATGTCTTTATGCTGACCGGAGGCGGCGCGATGTTTCTCAACTATTCCATCGGCACACATCCAAAAATCAAAACCATTTTCAATCATCACGAGCAGGCTTGTGCCATGGCGGCAGAAGGGTATGCGCGCATCACGAACACGCCCGGCGTAATCAATGTCACTACCGGTCCGGGCGGCATCAATGCACTCAACGGGGTGTTCGGCGCGTGGACCGATTCGATTCCCATGCTCATTCTTTCGGGACAAGTCAAGCGCGAAACTTATGTCCGCACTTACGATTTGCCCAATTTGCGTCAGCTTGGCGACCAGGAAGCGGATATCATTTCGATGGTACGCGGCATCACCAAATATGCAATCACGGTCGACGATCCCAAAATGATTCGCTATCAGCTTGAGAAAGCTTGGCATCTCGCACAGAGCGGAAGACCCGGTCCGTGTTGGCTGGATATTCCAATTGACGTTCAATCGAGTCAGGTAGATGAATCAACGCTGGAAGGTTTCGCTTCAGAATCGAAACCGGAGATGGATTCTGCTCAATTGGCTGAGTCCGTATCTCAAACGTTAGACCGGTTAAGAAACGCACAGCGTCCGGTTATCCTCGCGGGAACTGGAGTCCGTCTTGCAGGCGCGGTGGACATCTTCAATGAAGTAATTCATAAACTTGGAATTCCTGTCACCACGGGCTGGACACATGATCTAATTGATTCGGAAGACCCCGTTTTCTGTGGGCGCCCCGGCACGATTGGCACGCGTCCCGGTAACTTTGCGGTTCAAAACTCAGATGTGTTGCTGATCATTGGAAGCCGCCTCAACGTCCGCCAGACCGGCTACACATTCAAATCGTTTGCGCGTGCCGCATATAAAATTTGGGTGGATATTGACCCGTCAGAACTGCACCGCCCTACTGTCCAACCAGACATGCCCATCGTGGCAGACGCAAAAGAATTTTTGTTGGAGATGAATCATCAGCTTGACAGTTGCAATTGGGATCAAACCAAATATGCAAACTGGCTAAGGTGGTGCAAAGAACGACAAGCGCGTTATCCAGCAGTTTTACCTAAGCATCGAATCTTCAATGGGAAAATAAATCCCTATCATTTCATGGAAACGTTGTTCGATCAGCTCAATGCAGACGATGTTGTTGTTACTGGCAACGCAACAGCTTGCATAGTTCCATTCCAAGTTGCCAAAATCAAATTTGGACAGCGATTGTTTTCCAACTCTGGTTCGGCTTCGATGGGATATGATTTGCCCGCCGCAATCGGCGCGGCGGTTGCACGTGAAGATAAGCGCGTTATTTGTCTCGCTGGTGATGGAAGTTTGCAGCTCAATATTCAGGAATTGCAAACGTTGATCAAAAATAAACTCCCTGTAAAACTTTTTGTTCTAAATAACAATGGCTATCTATCCATCCGCACATCCCAAAAAGGCTTCTTCGGTTCAACAGTTGGAGAGAGTCCCGCATCGGGTGTTTCCTTTCCGGATTTCGAGAAGCTTGCCAACGCGTATGGGCTGGCTTTTACCAAACTCGACATGAAAGATTTTGCATTACCATTACAAAATGCCTTGGATACGCCTGGGCCAGTATTGTGTGAGGTGGTACTCGATCCCGATCAGGGCTTCGAGCCGCGTCAAAGCTCGCGCCAATTGCCAGACGGCCGTATCGTTTCTGCTCCTCTTGAAGATATGTTCCCATTTCTTGAGCGCGAAGAACTGCTCGGTAATTTACTGATTCCACCATGGGAGGAGTAATAGCTTCTTTTCAATTGCTGAGTTCAAGGCATATATCCTGAGATAAAATAAAAGCAAGAAACCGGAGGACCTGTGATCAATCGAGATGTTTTTGAAGATCTTTTTGTTCTAGAACTAGCCAATAATCATTGGGGCGATGTGAATCGCAGCCTGCGAATCATCAAGGAATTCGGGACGGTCGCGCGTTACAACGATGTGCGAGCTGCAATCAAACTGCAGTTCCGCGACGTGGATACATTCGTTCACAAAGATTTTATGAATCGAAATGACATTCGCTACATTAAGAAAACATTGGACACGCGTCTGAGTCGTGAAGATATAACCACTTTGGTCGAGGCCATTCGCCGCGCTAACTGTGTTCGGGTAGCTACGCCATTCGATGAGAAGTCCGTGGACTTGTGTGTGGAGTTAGGCATCGAGATCATCAAAATCGCCAGTTCCGATGTCACCGACTGGCCTCTGCTGGAAAAGATTGCCAAGACGCGCAAGCCGGTGCTCGTTTCAACCGGTGGCACATCTCTCAATGATATTGATAACATGGTGCTTTTCTTCGAGCATCGTAATATTCCACTGGCAATCAATCATTGCGTTTCCATCTACCCGTCCGAAGATGCGGATTTGCAGCTTAATCAGATTGATTTTCTGAAGAACCGCTACCCCGGCCATGTGATCGGACTTTCCACACATGAATATCACGACTGGCGCTCATCCATCATGATTGCCTATGCCAAAGGCGCAAGAACCTTTGAGCGTCACATTGATATCAAAACTGCAGATAAACCGCTCTCGCTGTACTGCTCCACTCCTGAACAAATTGCGGAATGGTTTCAGGCTTTCAATAAAGCCCGCGAAATGTGTGGTGCGCCCGGAATTGAGAAGGCGCCATCCACACAGAAAGAAGTTGATTATCTTATAACTCTTGTGCGTGGTGTTTATGCCAAGCATGATCTACCGACCGGTCACGTTCTAACACCAGACGATTATTATCTCGCTATCCCGTTACAAAAAGGTCAGCTTTCCTGTCGCGAATTGCTGAATGATCAAGTGCTAGCTATGGAATGTAAGAAGGATGCTCCGCTAATGGTAGAGATGGTTGACAGCCTCTACAATCACGACGAAATTTTAAAGAAACAATTATATGAGCGCGGTTTGTAATTTGCCAAAAAGAGGTGCGACATGAAGCGTGTTAGCATCGTGACACCATGTTTCAACGAAGAAGAAAATATTCGGGAATTATATGATCGCGTTCGAAAAGTGATGGCGGGGTTTGATTACGAATACGAACATATCTTCATTGACAACGCCTCCGCCGACCGCACCGTTGAGCTTTTGCGCGAGCTGGCAAAACAGGATAAATGCGTCAAGGTGATTTTCAATACCCGCAACTTCGGCCACATCCGCTCGCCATACCATGCGCTGTTACAAGCCAGTGGCGATGCCGTAATTGTTATGGCCTCTGATTTGCAGGACCCGCCGGAAAAAATTACCGAATTCATCCACAAGTGGGAGGACGGCTATAAAGTTGTGATCGGGATTAAGACCAGCAGCCAGGAATGGGGGCTGGTTTATTTCCTGCGTTCCCTGTATTATCGTATACTACGCGGACTTTCCGATGTTGAGTTGATCGAAAACTTCACGGGATTTGGGCTTTACGATCAACAGGTGATCAAGATCCTGCGCGACTTCGATGATCCTTATCCTTATTTTCGCGGCTTAATTGCAGATATAGGCCTTCCCATCGCACATATCGAATTTTTACAACCGCGACGGCAGCATGGAATCACCAAGAACAATTTTTACACACTGTACGATATGGCCATGCTCGGCCTCACCAGTTATACAAAAATTCCATTGAGACTTGCCGCCATGCTCGGCTTTATGACAGCAGGGATCAGCTTTTTGGTTGGGTTGGCATATCTTATTTATAAACTGATCTTTTGGGCAAGTTTTTCAGTCGGTCTGGCTCCGGTGGTCATCGGTCT
>JAJYOH010000229.1 GCA_021796315.1 Chloroflexota bacterium | reverse complement strand
CTTGCGGATTCCATCAATGCCGTGCGCGTGCGCCGCGACGCGTCTGCCAAATTTGGCTGCTTCTTCCACAGCCACGCGGATTTCATCTGAATTAAAATGTGTCGCGCCGGGGACGCCATCCTCCACTAATACTGCGCCGGTCACGCCCAGCTTGATCAGGTCTGCGCCGTTCCGAATTTGTTCACGCACCGCCTTGCGGACTTCCTCCAGGCCATCGGCCATGCGATACATGCCTTCGTAATAGTCCGCGCCCGATTCGGTGATGGAAATAAATCGTCCGGCCAGCATCATGCGTGAGCCGCTAAACTCCCCTTGCTGGATGGCGCGCCGCACCGCAAACTCAAGCTCATTCCAGCCGCCGAGGTCGCGCACGGTGGTAATTCCAGCCGCGAGATTCTTGCGAGCATTGTCCAGGATTTTCAAAGTCATCGAACCGTCGTCGACTTTGAACTGGCTGTCCACTTCGCCGCTGCCAGAAAGATGGACGTGGCAATCGATCAAACCAGGCAGAAGATATTTTCCGCGCAGATCCAGCGTGATGGTCCGCTCGCTGGACGCGGGGCGATTCTTTGTCAGCCCGGCATAAATAATTTTGCCATTGCGGACGATTACAGTCGAGTCGGAGGCGGGTTCGCGTCCGGTGCCGTCGATCAAGGTAACGTTTTGAAATGCAATCAGTGGGTTCATGTCAATCAGTATATTTGAAAACATCTGACCAGACAAGCCGGTCAGCCCGGTCGATTTCTCAAGGTTTTTCCAGAGCTTGCGGCGGACGACAAATAGCGCGGGTTCAGGGGCATGGCGGCTATCCAGCCCCAACTCAAGCCCTGATGCAATCCGTAACGCTTCGGGCGCTAGTCAATGAGACGCGGCAGGCCCAGCAGTATCAGGACTTCCAGCAAAAGCGGAAAGTCGTCAATCGGTTCGCTGGTGATGTCAATCTCAGGGTTCATGCCCTGAGGCTATCAGGAAATTCGTACCAGAATTTTCAGCGAAAGGTCAGTTATAGTAGAATAAAAACATTACAAACCCAAATGGGAGCTTTAGAATGCAAAGAGTGAAGGACAGGAATTTTCAGCTTTTTATTTACTTTCTTATATTATCTTCCATAGCTGGCGTATCCATTATTTACCTTGCGACTTATCGATTCGGTCCCGGCCTATCCACGGATGCGGTGCTGAATCTGTCTGCGGCCGCAAACCTTATGCGAGGCCGGGGATTTATCGATCTTTATGGCAGCCCCATGACTCAGTGGCCTCCTCTTTATGCGATCATCCTGGTCGTACTGAGCCGCATCACAGGCATGGATATTTTCCAGGCAGGCTGGCATCTTAATGCCATTATCTTTGGATTGATCGTTTTCTTTTCAGGAATTCTGTTCTACAAGACTTATCCCGAAAAATCGATCTATGCATATTTAGGGAGCTCGATCATCCTGACCTGCCTGGGGATCATACAAATTTCCGCCAATATTGCATCCGACCCTCTACTGCTGTTGTTTATTGTATTATTTTTGGTCTCCGCCAAGAACTTCGTGGACACACGAAAAGTGACCCACGTATTGTTAATGGGCCTATTAGCCTGCCTGGCATCTTTTCAAAGATATGCCGGATTGGTGCTGGCTCTAACAGGCTCGATATTCCTGCTTTACTATTATCGAAGGCACTTGATCAAAGCGCTTCTTGTCAGCGCCGCTTTCTTTGCTTTTGCCGGAATCCCCATCATCAGTTGGGGCATATTCCACAACTACCACATAAGCGGATCATTATTTGGATCATACATGATGGCACTTCCGCCGGGGAATTTTTATATATTCGTCGAGAAATTCATGTATTGGTTTCTCCCATATAGCATCATTCGAATTGCGACCCCAATCGGTCTCCTGATGGCAATCGTTGTGATCCTGGTTTTGGTCAACCGGCGGCCTGCCTACTGGAAAAATTGGTTCAATCTTCTGATCTCAGAATCCCAGATGGCGAACCTGATCTTCTCTGTAATATATGGGGGCATGCTTGTGTTCTATGTGAGCTATTACGAGTTTGACAACCTGGAAAGTCAGCGCATACACGTCATAATATTGCCATCTCTTTTGATTATTATCTTTGCAGCGATGGAGGAATTGATCCCGCCCCGGCACGACAGTCCAAGCGCGAAGCTGAAGTATCAGATCATGGCAGTATTATTTGTCCTATGGCTGATCTATCCCGTTTCAAAACTAGGGGATTATCTGCGAAAATCATCAGGAGTGGAAACCAGCGGCACTAACATCTATAACACGACCATTTTAAGGGAATCCGATTTCCTGACATCGGTCCAAACATTATCCGACACGCACCAAAATCTTTATAGTAATTATGAGGCCCCGGCCTGGTTCTACACGCGACGGGATATCAAGAGTCTGCCCAGGGTGGATAAAAAAGGAGAGCTGGATAAAGTTTCCCTGGAAAAATTCCAGCAGTCAATCGGTCCAGCTGGAGGCGGCTATATCATTTGGTTCAGGATATTCAACTTCAGGGAAAACCTGCCTAAGCCGAGTCAACTTTATCAAATGGCAAAAATAGAACCGGTTTTCATCAGCAACATCGGTGACATATATCACATTGTTTCCAGCACCCCATGAAATTCAGCTCAAATGAAACTCAGCTCAAATTGACGGCTTGCAAGCCTGATGTTACAATCTCGCCGCCTCACGCTTCGAAATGCGAAGCACAAACGCCCCCATCGTCTAGAGGCCCAGGACGGGGCCCTCTCAAGGCCCAAACTGGGGTTCGAATCCCCATGGGGGCACCTCGACAAAGGCACACTTTGTTATTCGATTTTCCCGTTCGCTATAAGCCTCGCGGATGGCATGGAAAGATGCCGGGCAAATGATTGTCAATTTCTTTTAATTTTTTAATTTCAAGCGCCGATTTTTTGTAAAATGCGCATTATTTGATCTTGAACTCTCCGGGCATCCATACAAAGTCCAATCATCAAAGGCCAAAAGCTATTTCACCTGGCAAGGCGAAAACCGATGCCTGTGCTCGAGTCGCCGGGGGAGCTATTCAAACCCAACGCAACGCCCGCACCCCGCGTCGGCCCCGCTGCTCCAGCGGCCACCAAGCCATAGCTGGAATGCCCTAGAACCCCCCACCCTGTTGTGGATGGTAAGCATATGAATCAACATTCCAGACTTTGTCGCCATCGCCATAGTCCCAGTCATGCGCTGTCCCGTAGCATTATATAACCCGGCACCCCAATAGGCGCACCATTCCCAGGATGCAATTGTTTGGGCAGCAAGATGCGATTGCCTTGGCGCTTTCTTGGTGAGAAGGAAACTCTAAACGCCTGCTGGCTTTCCTGGAATGGTTCCTGCCGCTGTGGCCGGAATTTATTCCCGAAAATTCCATCGTGCGCGAATTCATCGGCGGCTCGGTTTTGAAAGACTTCACGGTTTGGAAGAATAAATGACAGATGACAGACAAGGATGACTGGAGTCAAGGTGCCCCGATTTCGTTAAGAGTCCGGAGACTTTTTAATTGGCTATGGAATTCTGATAACCTTGCAGGGACACTTTTTATCATATGCCTTTCTCTGAGATTCTTCTGATCTCCATCAGCATGGCCATGGACGCATTTGCAGTTTGCCTCGCGGTGGGTGCGCTTCAGGAAACACAGGGCCCTCGTCCGGCCTTTCGGTTATCCTTCCATTTTGGTTTATTCCAATTCATCATGCCGATCATCGGCTGGCTGGCTGGTGAGACCATCGAACCATTTATCCGTGATTACGATCATTGGATTGCTTTTGCTTTGTTGACACTTGTGGGTGGGCGCATGATTTATTCAGCCTTGTTTGCATCTGAAGAAGAATCGCATAGCAATCCCACGCGTGGCTGGACGCTTGTCCTGCTCTCCATCGCGGTGAGCATTGATGCTCTGGCAATTGGCCTCAGTCTTGGTGTACTCGGTGTATTCGTCTGGTATCCTGCCATTTTGATTGGTGTGGTCACTAGCATTCTTTCACTCGTTGGCCTGCGCGTCGGCCGAATCTTTGGAAAGAAATTTGACAGGCCCGTCAAGATCATCGGCGGGCTTGTGTTAATGGGAATCGGTTTGCGAATTCTGTTGTCCCACCTTTTGGGTTGAGCATAGTCAACAATTTAGCTCGTTATACTTTTCAGCAAAAACATCGTTGCCACCCCAAATGCCCCGCACGCAAAATTGACCCAGTCATTATCGAGCCATATCCAGCCGCACGTGTGGACGGTCGGCGTGCCGCAGGTGTACAGCGGATGTTTTTCGGTTTCCTTTTGATCTGTCGGACAAAAGTACATGGCTTGCACCGTCGCGCCGAGCAGAGAGTCGAACAGCGAGCCAAGTAAACCGCTGAGGGTGATCAGCAGGAAAATTGTCAAATTGTCCCCCAAGGGGATCCTATCAGTGGGGGAGAAGATGGCGGTCAGCACGCCGATAACGGACGCGCCCAAAAGTGCCGCGCCCGTTCCCCATAACGAGCTCCCGCTTGTCTTGATCTTAAAATACTACTTTGTGGCTGCTTTCTTTGCCGCAGGCTTCTTTCCCTTCGGGGACGATGTCGCGGCTGTTTTTTTTGCGGCAGGTTTCTTCTCAGCCTTTTCTTTCACCGGCTTTGTTTCGGCGGCTTTTGGCGCTGCCTTCGGTTTGGCTTGCCTGACCGGCTTCTTGACGGGTTCTTTTTCAACGACAGGGGCTTTGGGTTCTAAGCCTAGCAAAACCAGTTTTTTCATCAGGCGGCCCTTGCGGCGGGCAGCGTTGCGGGGATGAATGGCGCCTCTCTGCGCGGCCTTATCGAGGGCGCTCAATGCGGCGGAGACGGAAGCTTGTGTCTCCTGTCCGTTTTCGAGGGATATGCGGGCATCTTTTACAGCCGCGCGCGCGTTGCCGCGGAATACGCGGTTGCGCAAGCGGCGCTTCTCGTTTTGACGATTACGTTTGATCTGAGACTTAATGTTTGCCAAGGTCTTTTCTCCAGAAAATTCTTTCCAACGTACACGGCTCATACACGCCGCGAAGCGGTATTCTACATGAGGGACTTGATTTTGTCTAGCAAAAACGGGAAAAGTTTTCGAGTTACAAACCCGCCTTACTGTGGTTTAATAGGTTCGATGTTGGAAAATATTGAATCCATTCTTCACATACAATGCAAGCTTGACCCCAAGCGGCCTATTATCGTCGGTGTGTCGGGCGGACCGGATAGCCTGTGTTTGATGGAAGTTCTGCGCGAGTCGGGCTACCATATTATTGTTGCTCACTTCAACCACCAACTCCGACTTGAAGCAGATAATGATGCCAAGGCTGTTGAAGATACGGCTTCGCGTTTGATGCTCTCTTCCGTCATCGAAGGCGCGGACGTGCGCGCTCATGCTGAAACAGAGAGCCTGTCCATTGAAGAGGCAGCCCGCAATCTGCGTTATCGTTTTCTGTTCGCACAGGCGCATCGACTCAAAGCCCAGGCTGTCGCGGTGGGGCACACGGCTGACGATCAAGTCGAAACCGTATTGATGCACTTCATCCGCGGCGCGGGGCTGAACGGACTTAAAGGCATGGCCTATCGTACGCTCCTGCCGGTCTTCGATCCCGACATTCCCGTCATCCGCCCATTGCTGGATGTCTGGCGCGAAGAGACCGAAGTTTATTGCGCCTCGCATGGCTTGCGTCCGCATTATGATCCCAGCAACGAATCTTTCAACTTCCTTCGCAACCGCCTGCGTCATGCGTTGATCCCTACCCTCGAATCTTACAACCCGCGTTTCCGGGAGGCCGTCTGGCGTTCGGTGCAATCGCTTTCATCCGATCACGCTTTGTTGACCGAGACCCTCGACTCTTGGTGGAAGAAGTGTGTGATTCAGGAAACGGATGATTTTGTGATGCTGGACTTGTCCTTCCTTGCGACGCGTTCCGCCGGACTCCAACGTAACCTGATCCGCCATGCGGTTGAGCGCCTCATTCCCGGACAGGAAACGGTCTTTGCGGTTCTGGAGCGTGCCGCGGACTTTATAGCGGATTCCGCGCGCGTGCGCATGGACCTGACCGGCAGTTTGATTCTCTTCCGCGAGGGCGATGCGCTTTATATCTCAAAGCCGGATGCGCGGCTTCCGTTCGATCGCTGGCCGCAATTACCCGCACAAACTGATTCATTCGCGGTTTCCCTGCCAGGTCATTTTGACATTGCTGGCGGCTGGCGATTCTCTTCGGAGCGTTGGCGGCTTCCGGCTTTCGCGTGGGAACAATCCTCTCGAAACGATGACCGCTTCCAGGTCTGGTTGGATGCGGATGGTTTGCCGGGCAATTTGGAGTTGCGCGTCCGTCATGATGGTGACGTCTTCGAGCCGCTCGGCATGAAGGGTCATTCGCAAAAGTTGTCTGATTTCTTCACCAACGCCAAGACGCCGCAGCGTGCGCGTGACCGCTGGCCTTTATTGTGTTCGGGAGATGCGGTGATTTGGGTACCGGGGTATCGTCCGGCGGAATCTTTTAAGTTGAAGGAAGAATCGCGCAAGATCGTTTATTTTTCTTTGACACGGCCATCGGATAAATGATGAAAAATCCGGCAGATGCGCCGGACTTTTTTTATTTAAGATGCCTCGCTCAATTGTTTCAACTTGAAGTGGATTTCGCGCCATTGTATTTTTGAAATTCCCATGCGTTGACGAATTTTATCCGGCTCCATGCCTGATTGAAAATCGCGCAGGAAACACGTCCAGCGGCACATGTCGAAGGACAAGTGTTTGGTCAAGCCTGCTTCTTCTCCAATATCTTCGAGCAGATATTCCAACCGGCGCGGCGACCACGGAAAGAGTTGATCCACCGGCCGGTATTGCGCGAGATATTCATTGTAGGCGGGCAGCCAATCTTCGGAAAGTTCAAGCTTGCGTTCCTTGTAGCGATTGGCCGGGCTGGCGTAGCGGATGAAAACCTGCGGGCCATCCTTGTCTTCCAGGTCAACGTGATTGATGTGGATGCCGAGACATTCGCTTTTCTTGATTCCTGTAATGAGCAAAAGATGCAGGAGCGTGAACAGACGCGCATCCGGTTTTATGTCGCGGCGATGACGGTCGGCGGCGGCCATCGCCAGGTTGACTTCGTCCTCTGTCAGCACCTGGGGCAGGGGACTGATGGCGGAGCGTTGCAAGACTTTTTCAGCCGGATCGCCGACGATGGCCCCGTATTGGCTCAGCCAGCGGAAAAAGGATTTTGTGGAGGTAATGCGGCGTGCCAGCGTTTTCGGGCTGCACGGAATGTCGCGTTCTTTTTCCATCCACGTGAAGAAGCGGTTGAGATCGTTCGTAGTGATCGCGCCGATGGTTTTATCGAGAGCGAGAAACTGTGTCAATAAACGAACATCCGATAAAAATGCCTTGACCGTGTTGGGTGAGCGTCCCTGATCGTAAAGGAACATTTCCCAGGCCTTGAAGGCCGGGACGAGGGATGTATTTGAATTGATGTGCGCGGATTCTTTGGAAGGCATGTCGCCTCCTTTCGTGGAAAGGCCTTTTATGGCGTGTAGCCTTTCGTATAGGATAGCTAATAATCGAGGGGATGTCAACTGTTAAGACCTCCGAGTTTTGAAAAACTCGGAGGTCTGGTTGCTCTTTTACTTCTTCTCAAAATGCTTCATGTGCTCTTTCAAGAACTGACCTGTGTAAGATGTTTTGATCTTCATCACATCTTCGGGCGTGCCCTCTGCGATCAATTCGCCGCCGCGGTCGCCGCCTTCGGGGCCGAGATCGATCAGCCAGTCCGCTACTTTGATAATGTCGAGATTATGTTCGATGATCAGCACCGAGTTGCCCGCGTCCACCAATCTCTGCAACACTTCGATCAACTTATGCACGTCTGCAGCGTGGAGACCGACCGAGGGTTCGTCGAGCACGTATAAGGTCCGGCCGGTGGCGCGGCGCGAGAGTTCCTTGGCGAGTTTGACGCGTTGGGCTTCGCCGCCGCTCAAGGTCGTGCCGGGCTGTCCGATCCGAACGTAGCCCAATCCCACTTCCTGCAATAATTTTAATTTGCTCATCATAGCTGGGAAGACTGAGAATGTATTGAGCGCGTGATCCACCGTCATGTCCAATACATCGGCGATGCTGGCGTCTTTGAAGAGCACTTGCAAAGTTTCGCGGTTGAATCTTTTGCCGTGACACACATCGCAAGGCACATAAACATCGGGCATGAACTGCATTTCGATCCGCAACTCGCCCTGACCCTGACAGGCCTCGCATCGTCCGCCGTGCACGTTGAAGGAAAAACGTCCGGGCTTGTAGCCGCGCACTTTACTTTCGGGCAGCTCCGCAAATAATTTTCGGATCTCATCGAACATGCCCGTGTAGGTACCGGGGTTCGAGCGCGGTGTGCGTCCGATTGGCGACTGGTCGATGTTGATGATCTTGTCGAGGTATTCGATGCCCTCGATCTTTTTATGCTCACCCGCCTGCGTGCGCGCAAACATCAATTTCGAGGCAAGCGCGTTGTACAAAATATCCGTCATCAAGGTGGATTTGCCGCTGCCCGACACGCCCGTGATGCAGACTAATTTTCCGAGCGGGATCTTGACATCGATATTCTTCAAATTGTTTTCACCTGCGCCGATGATTTTCAGCGCCTTGCCGTTTCCTGTCCGCCTCTTCTTCGGGACTTCGATCTGCTTGCGC
>JAJYOH010000228.1 GCA_021796315.1 Chloroflexota bacterium | reverse complement strand
TGCAAGCGAAAGAACGCGGATTTTTAAAAGCTTTTTCCGTGCCAATCCGCGGAATCCGTATTATCTGTGTGCAAGGATTACGGTAACTCCTGAAGAACCATATCGCCGTTGAGAGACGGCGGCTTTGCTAATGTGTGGAATGCGCTTGATTCCCCGACGAATAGTACAGCCCCAAGTCCTGATGAATGATTGTTTCAATCGCGGTGATTCCCAGCGGTTTGATTTCGTAGTACGTGTAATACGTTCCGCTTGGGTCTGGTCCAGTGGCACAAGCATAACCGATGACGCCGCATTCGACCCGTACCGGAATCGCAAGAATCAGGAATACTACGATCAGGGCAATCCAGATGATTTTAAGACGTCTGCTCATTCGCATCTCCTTCTGCCAGCAACCCCATTTCCGCCAGCGCATCCATCACTTTGGATTGGGCGCCTGCTTTGATGATAATGGATGTTGGACCGAGCGGCTCGCCGAGAAATCTTGCCGCTTTCGATTTCCGCAGCTCCTCCAGGACTTCGGGGCGGCTGACCTTTAAAACGACTTGAGTCTCGGCCCGCGCTTCGGTTCCGTTAATTTCCCAGCGTTTGAGGGCTTTGACCAGCACCGGAGGGATTCCAGCATCTGAATTTTTTGCCAGCAAAGCCAAAAGATGCTCGACCTTCAATCCTTGCTCTTTGGCTTTGGTCAATGAACGCGGTGTGATGCGATATTTATATTCTTCTTGTTTTGTCTCAATGTGCCCTTGGTCTCGATACCCCGCTTCGCGGTTACTCGACCAGCGGGCTTCATCATCCCATTCACAGAATCTCGCCACCTGATAACGCACCGCGCGCGAGACAAATCTCGGAACAATAATTTTTCCATTTGATGAAATGGAAATCTTTCCTCCCTTCGACAGGCTCAGGGCATTGCTTTCTTCTTTTCCAACGAAAGACCCTTCGACGTTGCCCATGGCAGGTGAAAGACGGAAAGAAGCTGGCTCTGTGCCTTCGTTGGGGCTTGCAAGTTCCACCATTCCCAGCCAATGCAAAATATCGGTGATGAAGAATCGAATCAATGCGCCATCGACTTCATCCCAATAAGCGAAGCCGCGCAAATATTGACCATCTGATTCGCGCTTGATGAACCACGAATCGTAATCTCCGGCGGGACGCTGAAAGTCCGGGAATTTTTGTTTGACCTCGCGCACGAATGGAGTCAGGCTCCACCACTTATCTTCTGGAATTGCATCGAGCAGGTTCAACAAAAATTCGCGCGTGACCTGCGGCTGATTTTTCCATTCGCCCTCGCAGACCAGGCCGGGAATTAATCGCAATTCATTAAATGATTCGGATTTTTGCCACGCTTCGATCAGCATTTGCAACGCGTCCGCGCGCGAGGCTTCGAGAAACTTCCGCACTGATTCAGTCTGCGGAATATTTTTCTTCAATAGCCCGGCGGCGTGCAAAAGGGCGAGAAGTTTTGGATCGGGAGAAATTTCGCGGCTCAAACGAAGCGCGGCCAAAAGAGTTGTGGCATCGTCGAGGATATGATCATCAGCGGGAATGATGTGATTCTTTTCACCGGGCGTTGCGCCGCGGCCAAGAGGTTCATCTTTCACAGGGGACGCTTCGCGTCGTGATCCGCCCCTGCCAGATTGAATCAATAAAAACAGATCATCGGGAATGTACGCAAATTCCTGCGGGCCTTTATCGGTGTCAAAGAAGGCGCGGGCGATCAAGGCGCGATAAAACAGAATTTCCGCTGTGGAGGCGGGTTTGAGATGCGGGCGTTCGCGGTCACGTTTGCCTGCGCCCATTTCGCGGATGTCGCCGAATTGACGGACAAAGGCGGCCCAGGGGATTCGCCCGCCGGAATCTGTCAGCGCGGTGAGGGCGGAACGAGCCTGGGGCGTGAAAGAATCAATTAATTCGGCGGCCAGTTGCGGGTCGAGGAGTGAAGCGGATAATTCTTCGCGCGCCTCGTTCTCGTCAATCGAGTCGAGTTCAAGACCCCACAGTCCGGCAACGACGCGAAGATGTCCAATATCCTGTTTGAGGAGGGAATGAAGAAGGTCGGGCATGATTACGCACACTTGCACCGCACGCAAGTGCAGGTGTCACGGATTATAAACGTATTGCGTGATCCGTAAAATTAGCCGCGTACAACTTTCAGGGCATCCGGCACGATCTCAAAAGTAACTTTGCGAAGGTTGCTCCCGAAGCTGGTAAAGATTTCGCCATCGGCATGGATGTACAGCGGGCGG
Source organism: Chloroflexota bacterium (assembly GCA_021796315.1). The sequence continues at coordinate 6,420 of JAJYOH010000228.1, read as the reverse complement.
TCGGAAATCATTGCGAATTTTTTGCAGGCGCCCATGCGAATTTGTTTGGTAAAACGGCGATGCGTGCCGTTCATAAATTCGGGCACGAGGCGGAACATCATGGCGCGCGAAACTTTGCGGACGAGCAGAAATTCCATGACGCCATCTATCATTTTTGAATCGGGCGAAAGCATGAAGCCGCCGCCCTCGCGCCCGCCGTTGCAGAGCGTGGTCATTAAAACCTGGTCGTCGATTTTTTCTGAGTCGGTTTCGATTTGCACATGCGCCGGATCGTGGTTGAGCAGGATGGTTTGGATGACGGCCGTGAGATACATCAGGAAGCCGCGCAGGATGGGGAGCCTGTGGGAACGGATCGTAACAACCGCGTCGAAGCCGATGCCAAGCGTATTATCGAAATATTCCTTGCGGCCATGCTCGTCGGTCATCAGGCCGAGATCGATAGTTGACGCTTCGCCATTGAGGGCATGAGCCAGCGCATGATCGGATTCCTTCGGAACGCCGATGGCATGTGCGAAATCATTGCCCGAGCCGACAGGCACAACTCCCAGCAATGGCCGCTTATTTTCCTCGACCTGCATCAGTCCGTTGACAACTTCATGCACCGTTCCATCCCCGCCCATGGCAATGACCATGTCGTAACCTTGTTCACCCGCCTGTTTTGCCAACTCAATCGCGTGGCCGGGATAAACGGTCCCGCTCCAATCGGCATGATCGTATTCGAGCGCGATCGGACGCAGGTCACGGGCGGCGCGCCAGGCGTTGCCCATGTCAGCCATGGGATTCAAAATGATCTTTACTTTGCGGGGCATGGATTCTCCTCAAACACAGGTTTTCAAAATATAACCCTCAGGCATCAAAAGAGAGGCCGATATTCTCTCTAAGTAATTTCCTGATGCAATTCTCCGGTGAATCCCCTGGCCACAATAAAAGAGCCGCGACGATGCTTCTTCGCACGATAAAGCGCCTCGTCGGCGGCGCGCAACAGGTCCGGCGAAGTCACAGCGTGAAGCGGAAAGAGGGCGACCCCCGCAGAAAGTCCAAGGCTGATCTTTTGACCATTCGGGGCATCGAAGGAAAACTTGTTGATCTTTTCAATGATCTTCTCGACCACAATGCGCGCCGCAGATGGATCGGTCTGGCTCAGGATTAAAGTTAATTCATCGCCGCCATAACGAGCCAGGAAGTCGGTAGTGCGCAAGCCGGTTGACAGATAATTGAAGGCGGCCCGCAAGACCTGATCACCCACCGAATGTCCGTGTGTGTCGTTAACTATTTTGAAGCCATCCAAATCCATCATGACAACCGCAAAGGTGTAACCACTGCGGCGGGCGTTAATTACTTCGCGCTCCAAACGATCATCCAACGCGCGGCGATTTGGCAACCCGGTCACTGTATCGCTGTAGGCCTGTCTACTGACCATCAGGTGCAGGCTGGCATTGGAAATGGCCACCGCTGCCTGGTCGGATAGGAGTCCCAACAGGCGCAATTCAGAGAATGAAAACCCGCCAACCGTTGACCTGGATAAATTCATTACGCCGACCACTTTATCGTTTATTTTTAGCGGAATGCCGATGATGGAACCGAGCCATGTTTTTGGCGCGTCGTGATAAAAGGTGTGCCTGCTCATGTCTTCAATAATGATCGATTGCCCGCCCCGGGCTACCGCAAACGTCAATCCATTTTGGCGCGGCTCGGAGATGGGCTTGTTGCGGGGACCATCCTGATTCAAGACCGCGCCAAACTCAAGTTTCCCATTGACGTAAAGAAAAATATGAACGGCCCTGGCATTCTTAACCAGATGCGCCGCCTCTGTAACCACCGCATTCAGCACGGTTTGCAGATCCAGGCTGGATGTTAAATTCAAGCTCAATCGCTTAAGTGCATTTAATTCATCAGCTTGTTGTTGGAGGGTCAACAGAATGGAATGGTTTTGGATCAGCTCGGTTGCCAGCTTGCGGGCCTGCGCGGGCACATCATCCGGATTGTCGCTGCTTCCCACCACCTCGATCAGCGCGTTAAGAGAGTTCAGAATATCATCAGATTCTTCAAGAGACAGATGGTTTTCCTCCATTAAGATACGACGAGCCTGATTCAAAATTTCAAGACGAACATCCATTTTGTCCACGTCAGATTTCTACCGAAGGAAACCAACTGGCAATCATATTTTTTCCCAACTTGACTAAACTACGGTAATTATACAGGAAAACAGGCTGTGTTAGAATGTTCACAAATTAAATTTGGAGATTGCAGTGACCTTTCAAAAATCATCCCTGCCCGCCGCTACACCACTGCGACCCCGCTTGCATGCACTCATCATCGGCGCATCCAGCGGAATGGGAGCGGCACTGGCCCATCTTCTTGCAAAAAATGGATACACCCTGGCATTAGTTTCGCGTCGTGCAGACCTATTGGATGCGCTTTGCAAAGAAATTAATCAGACTTATGGGGAAACGCGCGCGCTGGGTTACTCCCACGACGTCAGCAATTATGACGAGGCGCCCGATCTTTTGCGCCGCATCGTCTCGGACCTCGGCGGGCTGGATACCGTTATATTTGCCGCGGGCGTCAACTACCCGCCGACTCCCGCTAAAGATAATTTCGACACGGACCGCCAGATGTTGGAAGTAAATCTCATCGGCGCGTTTGCATGGCTCAACCCAATCGCAGACATGTTCCAATCTGCCAAGCGCGGACAGATCGTCGGCATTTCATCCGTGGCCGGTGATCGCGGACGCGTTGGCAACGCCGGATACAACACATCCAAAGCCGGGCTGACAACGTATCTCGAAGCGCTGCGAAATCGTCTTACGCGTCACGGTATCAACGTGCTGACCATCAAACCCGGCTTCGTCAAAACAGAAATGCTCAAGGCCGCGGTCGGACCAACGCCATTCGCCATCCCGGTTGAAAAAGCCGCAAACGATATTTACAAAGCCATGCGTGCCCGCAAGCAACAAATTTACACACCCTGGTTTTGGACATGGATCATGCTCATCATTCGCAACATACCTTCGGTCATTTTCCGAAGAATGAATTTCTAAGAAAGCCGATATCGATATTCGACAAACGATCATCGAAATCAAAACATAAAATATCTCATGTATACAACAACATTTCCCATCAACAAGTTCACCTCCCTTGAAAACTTCGGGCATTCCTTGCGCGCTTCAGCTTATTTAATCAAGCCAACATGCGTCGAAGAAATTTCCGAAGCGTTTCAACTTGCAAAGAAAAACAGTCTGACCGTCACCGCACGCGGAGCAGGACGCAGTTATAACGATGCGTCACTTAACGGCGGCGGCATCGTGCTCGATATGTCGGGCATGAACAAGATCATTAATTGGGATCCGGTCAGGGGTCAGGTAAGAGCCGAGCCGGGTGTCACGATCCAGCAGCTTTGGCAAAATGTCGAGCCTGAAGGCTGGTGGCCGCCGGTCGTATCCGGCACGATGTTCACAACGTTGGGCGGATGCCTCAGCGCAAACGTTCACGGAAAAAATAATTTCAAGGTCGGCACCATCGGTGAACATGTTTTGGAATTCACCGCAATTTTACCGACCGGCGCCGAAGTGACCTGCTCGCCAAAGAAAAATGCGGACTTGTTTTTCGCGATGATCAGCGGGCTTGGGATGCTCGGCATTTTCACATCCGTCACGATGCAGACGAAACGCGTCTACTCCGGACTTTTGGAGGTGGACGCGCGCCCGGCGCATAATTTCCGCGAGCACCTGACCGACCTGCTCGATAACGCCCCGAACTATGATTACATCGTCGGCTGGCTGGATACCACCGCTGGCGGAAAATCTCTCGGCCGAGGGCAGATCCACGCCGCGCGTTATCTGAACGAAGGCGAAGACCCAAACGCAAAAAATACGATGCTGTTGAAGAATCAATCTTTGCCGTCGCGCATCTTCGGAGTTTTTCCAAAATCGATCCTGCATTACTTCATGAGTCCGTTCGTGAATAATCTGGGAACGTGGGGCGTCAACACCGGAAAATATATTGCCAGCCTGCCGCGCCATACATTCAGAGAATCCCACGCCGCCTTTCACTTTCTGCTCGACTATATTCCGAATTGGGAATTATCTTTTGGCCGCGGCGGGTTGATCGAATATCAATCTTTCCTGCCGAAAGAAACTGCCGAGGCCGCCTGGTCAGAAATGCTGCGCCTTTCGCACAAACGCGGACTGCCGCCTTATCTGGGCGTGACAAAACGCCATCGCCCGGATAAATTCCTGTTGACCCACGCTGTGGATGGTTTTTCGCTGGCAATCGATTTCAAGGTCACAAACGGCAATCGTGAAAGATTAAGCGCCATGCTGCAGGAGTTTGACAAGATCGTGCTGGATGCAGGTGGAAGATTTTATTTCGTAAAGAACAGCGAGACATCGCCCGAATCTGCGACACGCTTTCTCGGCGAAGAGACAATTGCAAAGTTCAAGAAGTTGAAGAAGCGCTGTGACCCGCATGGAATTTTAGAATCGGATTTATATCGGAGAGTTTTCGGTTAGCAGTATTACGTAACGCGTAGTACGTGTTACGTAAATTCGTTATGCAAAATTATGTCGTTCAAGACCTCGGTCTAATCGGATACGAACAGGCCTGGAAATTGCAGGAACAATATGCGTCGGAGATCGCAGCAGGCACGCGGCCTCCGACGCTGCTTTTGCTGGAGCATCCGCACGTTTACACATTCGGACGAAAAGGCCACGCCGAGAATCTTTTGTGGGGCGAGGAAAAGCTCAAGGAAAAAGGAATCGACATCCATTGGGTGGATCGCGGCGGCGATGTGACCTATCACGGGCCGGGGCAGTTGGTAGGATATCCACTTTTGCCGTTGGGCGGAGTCCGAAGTCTCCAGACTTCGGATTCGCAAAGTCAGGAGACTTTGCAATCCGAGCACATCCCTCAAGCTGATTACGTTGGCTATGTGCGCAAGCTGGAAGAAACCATCATCGTTGCACTCACCCATCTCGGACTCGGTGCGGGCCAACGACCCGGCTTGACTGGCGTGTGGATTCAGGCTGACGTTTATTCGCGCTGTCCGCGCTGTCGTCCCGAAGATCGCGCCAAGCCAGCCAAGATCGCAGCCATCGGCGTCAAAGTGGATGTGAATGGGATCTCGCGTCATGGATTTGCGTTGAACGTCAATCCCGACATGGAATATTTCGACGGCATCATTGCATGTGGTCTGGTGGACGAGCCAGTTGTCAGCCTCGCTGATTTGTTGACCAACCCGCCAAGCATGGAAAAAGTCAAACAGGAAGTAACTGCCGCGTTCGCCGAAATCTTTGGATACGAAATGAAATAGGTTCAACCGCAGTCGTTTTCCGCATAGCCCGGATGGTGGACGCGGGAGCGGTTGACTTTTTCAAACGAACCTTGTACACTTGCAAAAGATCATCCATTGTTATTTTGGAGGAGAAATTATGACCGCTCAATTCCAACTTGTCATGCGCCAAGGTCCCACCCCGGGTGCGACCTTCTCATTGGAAGGGGATCAACTCATTATTGGCCGCGACTCTTCAAGCGGCGTCGCCATCAACGATGCTGAGGTATCCCGCAAACATGCCCGTCTGAGTTTTCAAGGCGGCAAGTATGTACTCGAGGACCTTGGGTCAACCAACGGTACTTTCGTCAATGGACAGCGGCTGGCCAGCCCGGTTGTGTTGAAATCCGGCGATGTGGTTTCCTTCGGCGAACAGATCGTGCTCATGTACGAGTCGCTCACCGCAGACCCGGGTGCGACGGTCATGTCACAACGGAAGAATATACCGCCGCGTCCAACCGCCGCCCCGGCGCCGTCTCCCGCTTATCAGGCCCCGGTTGCTCCTCCGCCCGCCCCCGCTTATTCCGCGCCTTTGCAGACGAAGAAAACCAACATGGCTCCCATCTTCATCGGCGTTGGTGTGTTATTCTTCATCTGTCTCTGCGTCGGAGCGTTTTGGTACATTGACAGCAACTACCTGTGGTGCACTTTCTTCCCCTTCCTAACCGGGTGTGGATAAACCAAAACCGATGCGTCCCCGCAAATTTGCGGGGACGTTTTTTGTTTAATTTCCTTCACTTTACATGAGACAAACAATTCCAACAACAGCCAACTGTTGTAAATTTACTTCGCATTGACTACAATCAGACTATAACAACGGATAATCATGAACGAACCTACATCCTCTTCTCCGCACTGGGGTTCCACCACCAAACTGGTTATCGCCCTGACCATCGTCGCAATCGCGGCGGGTATGTTCATCCAGTTTCATTCCATTATCGGGCCGTTAGTCATGGCCTTTATTTTGGCCTATCTTTTATATCCCGTCGCCAGCTTTCTCCAGCGCAACCTGCATATCGTATGGCCCATTTCTGTCGCATTGATTTACCTGCTGCTGGTAGTTCTTCTTTTGGGGTTGTTAAGTGAAGGAA
>JAJYOH010000227.1 GCA_021796315.1 Chloroflexota bacterium | reverse complement strand
GTGCTGGCCGAGATGGTAACCATTGTCGGATGTGAAGATAATATAGGTGTTGTCAAGTTTGCCTGTCTCTTTGAGCGTGTTGATGAGGCGCACAACCATTTCGTCCACGGCCTGCATCGAGCGGATACGCTGGCGATATAACTCGTCCATGTTCGCGATCTGACCCGCATCCAATAATGGGTCGCCGTGAATACTGCCGGGCTTGTCCGTCACATCAACTTCATTGAACGATGGTGTGCGCGGTACTTGCAGATCGGAGAATAAATTCGCGTGGCGCGGGGCGGGCACAGCCGGTTCGTGCGGGGCATAAGGCGCGAGATAAATAAAAAACGGTTTGGAGTCCGATGCGATGCCGCGCAAATAATCATCCGTTTTTTGAGAGAGAACGTCGGTCATGTATTCATTGGCGCCAAGTCCGTATCCAACCAGCTTTCCATTCTCGTTCATGTAATAATTAAATTCCTTATATGGCGTGCCGCGCGCCGGGCTGACCCATTCACTCCAGCCGGGCGGGATGTATGTTCGATTACTAGCAAACGGATAACCGTTCAGATATTTTCCAAATAACGCGGTGTTATAACCTGCGGCCTGCAGCCAGGTCGCAAGCGTGGACGTTTCGTTATGAAGCGCGTAAAACTTGTCGAAGCCGCCGAGCGGCGCGGCATTGGTGTAGACTTGATGATTTTGCGCGTACTGTCCGCGCAGGAACGATGAACGCGATGGACAACACACCGGCGTGCTGATCAAAAAATTATCAATCGTCATTCCCTGTGATGCTATCAACTCCTGGATGTGCGGCACATATTGCATCGAGCCAAGTTTTGAATCAAGATCGTCCACGAGAATGAAAAGGAAGTTGGGACGGTTGGACTTTGGCATGACGGTGACATCGGTCAGCGCGGCGAGAGTCGGCGCAACGGTCGGCGCTTCAGTCGGGACTTGAGGCGACTTGCCCGCCCCAAGCGAACAGCCGCTGACAGCGATCACCAGCCACACAATCAAAATCACTTTCCAGGTGGATTTCATATTGTTCCTCATATGTCATTGCGAGCGCTTTTCCCTGCACTTGCACGCAGGGCAAGTGTGCGAAGCAATCTTCAATCATGCGATGAGATTGCTTCGACGGAAACGCGCCGTCTCGCAATGACATTCTACAAATTATTTATTCAATCGCTGACGTCTGCGTTCCAAAATATTTTCGCGCACGTGTGCAAGCCCAATCAAATTAAGTATTGCCGAGATAAATAAATTCAATCGTTTCAATGCCGTGGGCGGATGAACGAACAGCGCACGCGTCCACGCCTTGAGCGCAGGCCACGATTGACCGCCATCCAGCAAATAGCGCGCATCGACGCGGTTTGCGCTTGCACGTGCCCGGCGGTTGATGCGCGCCAAAACCGGCGACAACTTTTCATTCAGCGTGGCCCAAGCCAGAATGCGGAAGGCTTCGCGTCCGAACTCGGCGGCCTTGGCGCGATTCTTGGCTTCGGCATGATAACGCGCCGCGGCCCAGGTTTGATTCACATGCAGGATTTTTCCCTGCGCCGCGATTTTTATCCAGAGTTGATGATCGAGAAGAAAATGAAAAGATGTATCCAGTCCGCCGGCTTTTTCAAAGGCGTCGCGCTGAAAAAATACGGCTGGCTGGCCGATGATCTGAAAGCATAATAAATCATCGAGCGTAAGTTGCTGGTAACTCAACATATTAAAAGTTTTGCCGTGTTCATCCACGGCAAGCATGTCGCCATAAATTAAAACCACATCGGGATTTTGCTCAAAAACTTTTACCGCCGCGGAAATCGTGCCGGGCAAATAGTAATCGTCCGAGTTGAGCCAGGCAACGATCTCGCCGCGCGCGTGAGCCGTCCCTTTGTTGATGGCATCCGCCTGGCCGCGATCCCGCTCCGAGGTCCAGAAGGCAAGGCGGGAGGAATATTTTTTGATGATGTCGATACTGGCGTCTGTCGAGCCACCATCCATCACGATGTATTCGATGTTTGCGTAATCCTGATTTAAAATAGAATTCATCGTCTGCTCAAGATAGGCAGATTGATTGTAAGAAGGAGTGATAATCGAAACGAGAGTCATTTTATTGGACGCGGAAAACGCGGAGAACGCGGATTTTTTATTTTTTCCAAGTAATCGTCTTCCGTGAATTATCAAAGACCTTGCGCCGAAAATCAGGCTTCGGGCCAAAGTTTAGCAAAAGGCCAACTTCATACGGCGTAGCACGCAAATAGTTAAGCAATTGGGCTTCATGCTCAAGCAGTAATCTTGATACTGCTTTCAATTCCACGATGACGACATCTTCAACCAATAAATCAGCAAAATATTCTCCGACTTCCTTTCCATTAAAATAAACTATGATCCTTGCCTGTTGTTGAACCTTCAAACCCATTTCAACCAAGATCATCACCAGCGCATTCTCGTACACCTTCTCTAAAAAGCCATAACCCAATTGGGGATAAATGATCTTGAAAAAAGCATGAAGGATTTTGTCAGTGACATTCTTATCTTTAATTCAAATTGGCTGGCAGGAGTTTTTGAAAATTCCGCGTTCATCTGTGCTCGTCCGCGTCCTGTTTAAAAAGCGAGTCGTAATCCACTTTGGGAAAGATGGTCAGTTTGCCGCCGAGAGTGGCATCAATGACTTCGCGTCCGGCCTTTTGATAATGTTCGCGCGCCATAGCATATCCGATCTCGGATGTGTCGAGGTCGGGCAACTGCCAGCGGAATCCTTTGCCAAAATAAGCTCCGGAAAAATGATTCGAGTCATCACCGGTGGAAACGACGGTTTTGTTGGCTTCGCCCTTGCTCGTAAAGTTATGATCCACGCCGATGAGAATAACTTTTTGAAAGCCCATGTGAAACGCGAGCTGTAATGCAACATTGGTGACTGTGGCCCCTTCCCAAACGCGTCCGCGCACATCGTGAGAGAAGCGAGGGCCGGTGTATGAGGTGTAAAGAAAAGTTGGAATGTTTGAAAGTTGCAAGGTTGAAGAAAAATGCCGATGCGAACGCCACGCAAAAAATTTCGGTATAGCAAGCGCGACCATTTCCTGAGCACATTGTTCGATGACAAGGTCATTGATCGAGACAAGATACGTGGTGGAAAATCCAAGCTGAGGGAACATCAAATAAATTCGATTGAGGCCGAAAGTAAATTCGCCTTTGAGTTTGTTTAGGTCGGTTTGATTGAGACTGGGCCCATTGCCGATGATGATGGCGCGCTGGCCTTTGTGAATATCCTTGAGCGCGGCAAGTCGACGAATACTCTCGCGTCGCCATGGATGGAGATAGGCATCGGGCAATTCGGGCAGGCGGCGAAAACCATCATAAATATTCTTGATGATACGCAAAACAGGGTTTGGGAGAAGCGACTGAATGGAAGACATACATTACTCCATTACTCGATATTCGGGATTCGATATTCGAAAGTCGGCAAACGATTCTCGAATATCTTTACTCTGTGCTCAACCTCGCCGTTGCCCCACCATCCACGACCAATGCTTGTCCCGTCATGAAAGATGACTGCTCATTGTCAGCCAGAAAATAAATGGCATGAGCAATTTCTTCGGGGCGTCCCACTTTTCCGCTGACAGTTTTGCGCGCAAGGTTGTCGAGCCGTTCCTGCATGTCGCCGTGACCGACGTGTCCGCGGCCGAGACCGGCGCGCAGCATGGGCGTGTCCACTGCGCCGGGCAGGATGGCGTTGACGCGGATGTTGTCAGGCGCAAACTCAATTGCCATCGCGCGGGTCAACGCCAGAAGTCCGCCCTTGGATGCGGCATAGGCGGCGATGTTTGCGGATGTCTGAATTGCATGCACCGAAGAAACGTTCACAATCGCACCGCCGCCGTCGGCTTTCAAAAGCGGATGCGCCAATTTAACTCCCAAAAACACCGAGCGCAAATTAGCAGCCATGACCGCGTCCCATTCTTCGACGCTGGTCTCGATCAATGGTTTTGCGATCTGCATCGCCGCGTTGTTTACCAACGCATCAAGCGAATCTGTGAAGGCGTGCGCCTCCTCGAAAATGGAGTGCATATCTTCGGGCCGTGCAATGTCGGATTGAATGAAGAGTCCGTCTTTGGGAAAGCCTTTTCCAAACTCGGCGCGGTCAACGCCGATGACGCGCCAGCTTTTTTCGGCAAAGAGCGCGACAGTCGCACGGCCAATTCCGCCTGCCGCGCCGGTGATCAGAACAGTTTTATTTTTCATTCATTAATCCATCGGATGGAATCCCCAACCCATCCAGCAAATTTTTGATCGTGTTCCAGTGGATGCGTTCCCACGCGACCGGGCTGGAATTGGAATTATGCGGCGCGAGCATGACGTTGTCCATCTTCAGGAGCGGACTCTCCAACGGAAGCGGCTCGAACTCGAAGACATCCAGTGCGGCTCCTGCCAGACGTTTGGCCTGCAACGCTTCGATCAGCGCTTTCTCGTCGACAATGGGTCCGCGCGCGGTGTTTATGAGAATGACCTCAGGCTTCATCATTGCAAAAGTTTTCGCGTTCATCAGATGATGTGACGTGGGATTGAGGTCGCAATTAATCGAGACGAAATCGGAATTAGAAAGTAGAAAGTGGAGATCGGTCATTTGGATGCCGGACTCGCTGACAAAGACATGGTCGATCTCGATGATGTCCGTGCCGTAAACTTTCATTCCAAAGGCGCGCGCGCGGCGTGTCACAGCCTTGCCAATGTTGCCAATGCCAATCACGCCGAGCGTACACTCGCTCAACGTTTTGCCGGGAATTTTTTTCCATTCGCCGCGCTTCATAGCCTCGTCCATCCACGGCTGACGGCGTGCAAAGGCGAGAATGTAGCCGAGGACGGTGTCCGCGACGGGCGTGGTAAAAGCATTCGGCGTGCGCCCCAACTTTACTCCATAACGGGAGCAAGCTTCGGTGTCGATCGAATCGATTCCCGTCCCCCATTTGGAGATCACTTTGAGTCGCGGCGCGCAGGCTTCAATCACGCGTGCTGTATAGCGGTCATCCCCGCAAACCGCACCGTCGAATTGACCGGCATATTTCAGCAGGTCAGATTCTTCCATACGTTCCTGCACATCGGGGACGATTAATTCAAGCCCATATTTTTTGAAGACGGGTTTGAAACGATCAAGAAAAGGGAGCATGTAGGGGGCGGTGAGCAGTATGGTTTTCATTTTATTTGCAAAAAGATTCCTGGACAAAAGTTTGCATATCTGTGCTGCCAGTTTGAGCAGTACGAGTCAATATCTGGCAGGCTTCCATTTTCAAAAAGCTGCTGGCGCTGATGATACTAATCAGCGGATAGATCTTATCGCGTTCGCCTAATTTAACATAAGCCTGCAGGAATGGCATCCACTCCACGCTGTCGGATGGATAAAAGCCCAGACCAAGAGCCTTATCGCCAAGGCTGGCGACGGTTTTCCAATCGCCCTGTTGAGCGGCCAGGGAAGCCTTTTCATAATAAAAACACCAGCCGTGATCAGGCTCAGGGCCAAAGATAGCTTTTGGCGGCGCCGAGGGGCTGGCTTTGGCTATCACATCCGTAATATTCGATTTCGGTGCAATTAGCATAATGCGTTGAGTGTCACTGTTTGAAAGCTCCGGCTGTATGCCATCCAATATGCGGACACAGCCATCAGTAGTTGCCTGTGTAATGACCAGCACATTGCCATAATCGCGCGAGCTGGAAATGCCGCGCCGTATTTGATTATCCTGTCCCTTACCGGTCAATACCCGTAGAACATTTTCATCGGTCAATACCGAAGCACGCAAAGGAATCTCGACAGGAATGACAGAGCTTTTTTCAGGATAATAAATCAGGTTGGCAGGACCCCAGACAAAATAATCTTCCCCAATCCCGCCGACCGCATAATTGGCTACAAGTGTAGTGCCTTTTTTAATTTGTGGAGCGCGCCAACTGACTTGCCACCAGAAATCGTGATTGACCTGAGTCTCGATCGCGGCGTTGGCTGCGTTACCATAATGTGTGAACGCTGCAAAGAATGTTAGTAGACCAATGCCTGCAATACGCAAGCGGGACTTGTTGATGTAATAAAGCAATGCTACTACCGTTATCGCACCTCCCGCGGATGGAGCCAAAGTATAACGAGAGTAATCTGCAAAATCGGCGTGACGGTTGACAATGATAATGGGAAGAAGCCCTGCGACGACACTGACAAAGCCAAGCCAGAGAGCTTCCTGTTTCCAATTTGAATTGTCAGTCTCAGACGATTCGGCTATATGGCCGAATGGCGAAATGCTAAATGCTACAATAAGAACAATGAAAGCTGAAATGCCAAAACCTGTCAAGATATCCCGTAAACGCAAATCGAAAGCAAGATTGTAAAGCGGAACTGTCCAGGCCAGAACGACCACCCTTATGGTATCCTGGGCCAAATACACCAGCCACCACAGGCCAGTATAAACTGGCGAGCCAATCAATTGTCCGAGTTGAGCGCCAATATCTGTTGCGCGTCGCGTACTCTGGAAGAAAAAGATACGCCAGATGGCAAATAAGAATGGGCCGGTCGAAAAAGGAATCCATTGACGAGCCATCTTTATCAAGCGCTCACGCCAGGAATGCAGATTGTCCCGCAGAACGAGCAGGATGATCAATAATAATCGCAGAGCCTCCAGCCCAATCATGTATTCAACGAGAGAAAGATAAACAATAGCAAGCAAGGTTGAGAGAATGATTAGAAAAAGTCTTTGCGTCAGCTCACCAATTTGTACGGCCTTGACCGTCAGCGCAATCGACAACATCGCCAAAAACAAAGCCAGCAATTGGGATTGATAGTCAATCGGATTGATCTGTGAAAGAAAGCCTGGATAAATTAGAAAAAACAATGACATCACAAGCGTTGCCGTCAGTTGGCGAGGCCAAATCATGCGCAGAGTCCACAAAAAGGCAATGGCGCTCAGGAGTCGCCAAAGATAGCCGCTCAGATGATAGTAAAGAGGCTGATCGCCAAATATCGAATAGGCGGCGGCCATCACGTAAGCTCGCGCGGGACGGTCACCCTGGAAGACTTCATGAAAGAATTGCGGACCTTGCGAGTGGGCGCTGTACATTAAATACCAATCATCTTTGGAGTAACCCAGTTTTTGGACAAAAGGCAGATACACCAGCGCCGAAACAGCCAACAGGAAAAACGCTGCCAGCCAGAAGGAATTTCGATATCGCCCTATAATCTTATTCATTTGTTGTTCCGTCTCATTAGAAAATCGCAAATCTCAAAATCGAGTTCCTCGTCGATATCCCAGGCTTCTTCGACGTTTATTTCGAACATCAACGGATGGTCGCTGATGCGATGCCGGTTGGCCTTCAGGTTCGGGCGATTGAAGATGTAAATGCAGGAATTCTCTTCAAAAACAGGCGGCAGATCCTGTGTCTGGATCAATTCTTTTGGATTGTGATTGATCGCGTTGCCATGCTGGTCATAAAGGCGCGTCTGCAAGCGAGTCACAGAGAACAAGGAGTCATATTTTGGATAACTGGCGTTAAAAGCCTGGATCGCGCCCGCGACCGTCTCAGGTCGAAGCAATGGATTCGTACTATGAGTCTGCAAATAAAAATCGGCGGGGAACTGCTCCGTGTCGTACATCAAAATCTCGTTCATCGGGATATGATCTGTGCGCAGATATTCGGGACGGTTGATGATCTTGACCTGCGGAAAGTATTCGCGCAAACCGTTCATCACCGGACCTGAATCTGTGTCCACGACAACTTGATTGATCTCAGGGACGGCAAGCAGGGTCTCGATGACGTGATGGAAAAGGGGTTTGCCTGCCAGCAAGCGATAGTTCTTGCCAGGCACGCGCTGGCTATGGTGACGCATGGGGACGAGGGCGGCGAGTTTCATTTGAATTGATTATACCGAATCATGATAAATCAAACTCCCGAAGTTCCTGGCCTCGGGAGTTTGGTTTAGTTGGCTATGGGATTTTACGAGTACGTATTTAGTTAAACGGGGCGTTTGGCCACTTCTCTTTTAGCCGATGCGCGCTTGGCCTGTGGCTTGCCAACTTCCTGTTTTACCATTTCGCGTTTGGTGATGATCTGCGGGGCAACGCGCAGGGCCTCGGCTTGTCTCTTTAGGGCTGAGCGGATGATAAGGTCCATGAAGCCTTGATGCCCGGTCGGATCGTTGAGCAGGGAGAAGTCTGCGGAACCAGGCTCGGCGGGGGGGTAGAAAATGCCGCAGTTGGGGTTGATCTCCAGCATATAGAATTCTCCGTCAGCGCCAAGACGATAGTCACAGCGCGCGTAGCCATTCCCGCCGAGAACCATGAAAACCTTTGTAGTGTAGTCACGCAAACGTTGTTCGTACTCCGGGTGATCCACGACCTTGACGCTCATTTGCTCGTAATCAACCCATTTCATATCATAATGCTTGAAGGATTCGCCTTCAGGGAAGACAAATTCAACCGGCTTGAAAGTGATGGTATGTTCGAAATCGTAGGGGTTTTCGGCCAGCAGACATGTAAATTCGCGTCCCTCGATGAATTCTTCGATCAAGGCGCGACCGTCATCTTTCATCGTGATCTGAGCCTGTGCTTTTAATTCTTCCAGGTTGGTCACGCGTGATTCTTTGCGGATGCCATAGCTGGCATATCCATGCGGCGGTTTGACCAGCATTGGAAAGCGCAAGGTCGTGGATCACCCGGAGTA
>JAJYOH010000226.1 GCA_021796315.1 Chloroflexota bacterium | reverse complement strand
GGAAGAATCGTGATGGCGAGAAATTTCGACCCGGATGCGTCGCTGCAAGTGATCGTCGATGAAAAATGCACGGTCATTCTCGGTGTGCCAACCCTTTTCCAGGTCTGGATGAATTCACCGCAATTTGAAAAAACAGATTTCAGTCATGTTCACTTTTTTATCAGCGGCGGCGCGCCCTGCCCGCCATCGTTGATCGAAGCGTGGAGCAAGTCAAAAGGCGTGGCAATGCGCCAGGGTTACGGCTTGACTGAAGTGGGCGTGAATTGTTTTTCGATGACTGATGAAGATGCAATACGCAAACTCGGTTCGGTAGGTAAACCGATCTTTCACAGTGAGATGCGTTTGGTTGATGCTGATGATTGTGATGTGCCGGTTGGACAGACCGGCGAGTTGATTATCAAAGGGCCGCATGTGTGTACCGGTTATTGGAATAACGAAGAAGCCACGCGACAATCATTGAAAGATGGATGGTTCCGCACGGGCGACATGGCGCGCATGGATGAAGAAGGTTACTTCTACATCGTGGGACGATTCAAAGACATGATTATCAGCGGCGGCGAAAATATTTATGCTGCGGAAGTCGAAGCGGTGTTTCGTGAACATGATGCAGTGGCAGACGCGGCGTTGATCGGCCAGCCCGATGCAAAATGGGGCGAAGTCGGTTTGATGATCGTGGCCTGCAAACCCAATCAAAAAGTCAGGGCCGAAGAATTGCTGACATTTTGTCAGGGACGATTGGCAAAGTACAAAATCCCGAGGCGCGTGGAATTTGTCGAGTCGCTGCCGTATTCGCCGTATGGAAAAGTCATTAAGGCCGAGTTGAAAAAACAGTGGGCGGTGGGTAGTTGATCGTGTGTGGTTTTGCTGTCCACTTCCCACTGTTCACGATCCACTGGAGATAATATGCCGAAAATTAAAACCAACAACATCGAACTCTATTACGAGACTCATGGCACAGGCAAACCGCTGGCGTTGATTTCTGGCCTGGGTTATCCGCTTTGGCAGTGGCACAAAATGATTCCATTTTTGTCGGAGCATTTTCAAGTCATCGCATTTGATAATCGCGGTGTGGGTCAAAGCGATAAACCGGCTGGGCCATACAGCGCGCAGATGCTGGCCGCGGACACTGCCGGGTTGTTGGATGCGCTCGGTATCGAGAAGGCTATCGTCATGGGTCACTCGATGGGCGGGTTTATCGCCCAAGCCATGGCGCTCGATTTTCCGTCGAAGGTGGAAAAACTCATTTTGTGTTCGACCAACTTCGGCGGGCCTCACCATATTCCGGTCACGCCTGAAGCGATGAAAGTTTTATCCGATGTGACGAGCGATGCATTGACCCGTTTCAAAAATGGATTGGCTGTCAGCACCGCGCCGGGCTGGGCCGGGAAAAATCCGCAAATGATCCAAGAGTGGATTCAATGGCGCACAGCAAATCCGGTTGATCCCGCACCGTATCAAGCGCAATTGGCAATCGGACTTTCTTTGATTCCAGAATCCGCAGCTTTCGAGACAAAACTTCATCGCGTCAACATCCCGACCTTGATCCTGTTCGGCGCACACGACAAAGTTGTCCCGCCCGAAAACGCTTCCTTGTTATCGAAGCAGATCGCCGACAGCAAAGTTGTCATCTTCCCCGATGCGGGGCATTTCTTCCCAATTGAAATTCCGGAAGCTGCCTCGCAAGCCGTGATCGAATTTGCAAAGCAGGAGGTCGCCAATTACAAATAACATCACCCCATTTTCAAAACAATTCGAACCAACCATATCCTAGGAGAAGAAATCCCATGAAACTGTTTCGCACATTAGCTTTTAGCCTGATCGCCATGTCTTTGATGCTGGCCGCCTGCGCGCCTGCTGCCACTCCAACTGCCGCACCTGCGCCCGCTGCCACCCAGGCGCCCGCCGCCACTGAAGCAGCAACCCAGGCTTCCACTGGTTTGACCTGTGCCCAGCCAATCAAGATCGGTCTGATCACTGATCTCTCCGGCCCGCTTGCCATCTACGGCACGATGATCCCGCGCTCATTCATGCTCGGCATGGAATATGCAACCGGCGCGGCTGGTTCTGCTGGTCAGAAGTTCGATTTCAAACAGACCCAGGAAAACGATTTCAAACTCGACAATTGCGAGATCCAGGTCTTCGTCCGTGATGACGCCAGCACTCCCGATACCACCACCACAGTTGCCAATGAACTGATCGACGTGGAAAAAGTCAACATTCTGGTCGGGACTGTCTCATCCGCCGCGACCGCTACTTTGCAGGGTATCGCGCTCCAAAACAAGATCCCGCTGATCGTCGCCCCGGCTGCCGCCAACGACATCACGGGTTCAGGTTTCAACGAGTACACCTTCCGCACCAGCCGAAATAATTATCAGGATGCCATGAACGAATGTTTGGCGTTGACCAAACAGTACAAGACCTTCGTCCAGATCGCGCCTGACTATGCCTTTGGCCGCGGTTCCGCAGCGGCTTTCCGCGATGCCTGCACATTGGATGGCGGCAAGTTTGTTGCAGATGACATTTTTGCCCCGACCACCACAACCGACTTCACTCCTTACATGGAGCAGATCGCCAAGTCCGGCGCGGAAGCCTACATCGTGACCTGGGCCGGCTCCGGCTTCGTGTCCCTGGTGCAGGCCGCCAAGGATCAAGGCGTGACCGGCAAGATGGCGCTGGGCGCCACGTTCATTGACAACACCCTGATGCCAACCTTCTTTGCCAACGCAGTCGGAACAACCGCCGGTATTCTGTATCATTACAGCGCTCCCAAGAATCCCATCAATGATTTCCTGGTTGCCCAGGATAAGGCGCGCTATGGCGTCATGCCCGACTTGTTCGACGCGGACGGCATGAACGCGGCGCTGATGGCGGTCGCAGCCATCAAGAAGACCAACGGCGACGTGAATGGCGATACGCTGGTCAAAGCCATGGAAGGCTTATCCTTCGATGGACCAAAGGGCAAGATCGATATTCGCGCCGAAGATCATGTTGCAATTCAGGATATGTACATCTTGAAGCTTGCGAATCTCACTGACCCGAACGCCAACTTCTACACCTACGTTGACACGACTCGCCCTGAACCGCCCTGCTTGTTGCCGGAAACACTCAAGTCTCGCTGCGGCTCCCTGCCGTACGGTAATCTGAGCGGAAAGTAAATCGCAAATCCTTAATAGAATCAGTCCCTAAAGGTCTTGGAGACCTTTAGGGACTGACTGCAAACTGGACGGCCCGATGGACAACGACATTATTATCGAAACCCTCAATCTATCCAAACAATTTGGCGCGCTGGTCGCGGTGGACAACGTCAGCCTCAAAGTCCGCAGGAACTCTTTGCACGCCATCATCGGTCCGAACGGGGCGGGGAAAACCACGTTCTTTAATTTATTGAGCGGCAACGTCGAACCGACCGGCGGCAAAGTCATTTTCAAAGGCAACGATCTGACTCATCAGCCTGTTCATCGCATGATCCATTATGGCATCGGGCGTTCCTTCCAGATCACAAATATCTTCCCAAACCTGACTGTCTTTGAAAATATCCGTCTCGCCTCGCAGTCGCTCGGAAGCGACAACTTCAAGTTTTGGAAGGAGGCTTCGCATTTCAGGAAATACGAAGAGCGCACCTGGCAGGTGATCGAGAAGGTCGGATTAAAAGAACGCGCCCAGACCCCCGCCCGCACGCTTCCGCACGGCGACCAACGCAAGCTCGAACTCGGCATGATCCTGGCCCCCGACCCCGAAGTCCTCCTGCTGGATGAACCGACCGCGGGCATGGCCTCCGAGCAGGTCCCTGAATTGATCGCGCTGATTCAGGATATTCAAAAGGCGGGAAATAAAACTGTCATGCTGGTGGAACATAACATGAACGTGGTCATGAGCGTATCGGATGTCATCACCGTGATGCACCAGGGCAAAGTGCTGGCCGAAGGGAAGCCAGCCGAGATCGCCGCAAACCAGGAAGTGCAGGTTGCCTATCTTGGCGGCTTGTATGAGTTGAATGTATGAGAACAGCGGGAAGTGGTCAGTGGACGGTGTGCAGGAAAACTACCCACTTCTCACTACCCACTTCCCGCTGAACTGAGGCCTCATGGATACCATCCTCGACGTTCAAGACATCCACACCTTCATCGGCCAGTATCATATTTTACAGGGCGTGAGCGTGCGCGTGCCGAAGGGATCGATCACGGCCCTGCTCGGACGCAATGGCGCGGGCAAGACCACCACCCTCAAATCCATCATCGGGCTGGCGCCGCCTCGTCAGGGCAAAGTCGTTTTTGATGGCCGTGAAGTAAATGGAATGCGCTCCTTCGACATTGCCGCGCTCGGCATCGGATTTGTTCCCGAGCACCGCGCCATCTTCCGTGATTTGAATGTGGAAGAAAACCTCAAACTCGCCGAACGCAAAAAAGGCGACCTGGATCGCAAACGGGATTTTATCTTCCAACTCTTCCCCGATCTCAAACGTCTCATTGCTTTGCCCGGCACGAGTCTCTCAGGCGGACAGCAGCAGATGCTCGCCATTGCCCGCGCGCTCGTCGCCGATAATTCCCTGTTGCTGATCGACGAGCCCAGCGAAGGTCTTGCGCCGGTCATCATCGAACACATGATGTCTGCGATCCGTCAATTGTCCAAAGACGCGACCATCGTGCTGGTCGAGCAGAACTTTCTCGTGGCAAGCCAGCTCGCCGAATATTATGTCATTATCGAAGAAGGCCGCTCCGTCAAATCAGGCTTAATGGCGGAGCTTATCAAAGACCAGGCCACCATTCATCGTTATCTCGGGGCGGCGTAGCGCAAAATTCCATTTTGCGCCACAGGAAAAATATATGAACACATTCCTCCGAAAAAACCTCGTGCTCCTCATCACACTCGCCGCCATCACCGCATTTTTCATCGCCTCCGCGCAAGGCATGGGCGCGCAGGATTTCATCATTACTTTGTTGCGCGGCCTGTCAGTCGGCGCGGTCACCTTCCTGGTTGCTTCGGGCTTCTCGCTGATCTTCGGCCTGCTCGACGTGCTCAACCTCGCGCACGGCACGCTGTTCATGATCGGCGCTTACATCGGCTGGAGCGTTTACGTCCGACCGGATACCTTCGTGGATTTGCTGACTCCTCTCGCTTTGGTCTTTAGCGGATTCATGCTTCGGGATGTGTACCCGCATCTTTCCACCCGAATCCGGCTCGGCTTAAGTATGAAACGGATCCTGCCCTGGGCTTTGATGCTCGTCTCCATCCTGCTCTTCGTCTTCATCCTGCCTCGATATCCGATTGCCGTCTGGAACCTTGACAATTACGCCCAGAGTCCCGTCACGTATTCCTTCATGGCCGATCAAGGTACGCGCCTGCCTGCACCGACGGTTGCCTTCGATCAGATCACTCCGGCCTTTGCGATTTTAGGGCTGCTCCTTGCAAGCCTGATCGGTTCATTCAGCCTTTCTCTTTTCGATCAATCTATGCAACGGCCCGTGCATTTGACATGGCGCAATTTTGCAGGTTTCGCATTATTACTTTTGATCGGATTGACTTGCTTTGTGTTCAACGATACCTTGACGAATTTCCTGACGAGCCTCAACACGAATTGGTTGTTCTTAATCGCAATACTCGTTGCAACATTAAGCGGCGCCGGGCTGGGCGCGCTGATGGAATCGACTCTCATCCGCCCGTTATACAGCCGCCCCATCTACCAGCTCATGCTGACGATCGGACTCAGCGCGATCGGCGTTCAGATCGTGCAGGCCATTTGGGGGCGGCCGGAGTTTGTCATGCCAAAGCCGACCATGTTCAACGGTTCCGGCGCGGGTTGCCCGGCTACAGGTTTTTCATCCTGGTGGCAGAATCATTGCTCGACGATCCTGTTATTCGATGGGCGCGTGCGCGTGTACAACGAGATTTTCATCCCGCTGGTCGGCCTGCTGGTTTTGATCGGGGTCTGGATTTTGCTCCAACGTACGCGGCTGGGCATGGTCATCCGCGCGGGCGTGCAGGACCGCGAAATGGTCGAAGCGCTGGGCATTAACGTGCGGCGTGTGTTCACGATGGTCTTTGCATTGGGCGTGGGACTTGCGGCCTTGGGCGGCGTGCTTGCGGCTCCGTCCACGGGACTTTCGAATGCGATGGGCGAGAGTCTCCTGCTCAACGCCCTGATCGCCCTCGCCATCGGCGGGCTGACCAGTTATCCCGGCGCGGCGCTCGGTTCATTATTGGTCGGTCTGATCCAGCAGTTCATCATCAAATACGGACAGATCGGCATCTCGATCCCGTTTACGGATATTGTGCTCAAACCCACGCCTCCGATTGTCCCGGCTTCGACAGTGCTGCTTATGGTCATCGTCCTGTTGATCCTTCCCAATGGCCTGCTCGGAAAAAAGGAATAAACATGAAGAAAACTTCTTTTCCCTTTTTTCGGAACAACCGGGCCATGCTCATCACGATTTTGGCGTTGGCATTACTGCCCTTCATTATTGGCCTGTTAGAGGGGACATCGCCTGCAGCTGTCTGGATAAATGAAGGCGGCGTCTCGAAATTTATCGAGGGGCTGGCCATCGAGATTTTTATTCTGGCACTCTATGCGCTTAGCTACGACCTGATCTTCGGCGTTACCGGCCTGCTTTCATTTGGACATGCGATGTTCTTTGCTGTGGGCGCTTATCTAACAGGGATCGCCATCAAGAATTTTGGTCTCGCTTTGCCTGCGGTTATTGGCCTTGTTTTTCTGGCTTCCATCATTCAGGCTTTTCTGTTCGGACTGGTATTACCGCGCGTCAAGGGAATCACCTTCGCATTGGTCACTCTGGGCATGGCTTCGGTCTTCCACATCGTGATCATGTCGAGCGAAGTGGGAAAGTACACCGGCGCCGACGTGGGTTTGCAGGGCATGATCGTTCCCGAATTTATCAACCCGGCAACGGAACGATTGCGCTTTTATTTTGTGGCGATGATCATTCTTTTCCTGTTTTATTTTCTCTATCAGCGTTTTCTCAATTCCCCAACCGGACGTGTGTGTGTCGCCATCCGTGAAAATGAAGGGCGAGCAAAAATGCTGGGCTACAACACTTTTGTATTCAAACTCGCTGCTCTGACGCTATCATCCTTGACCGCCGCTTTGGCTGGAACTTTGCATGCACTGTACCAGCCCATTGTTAGTCCCAACGTGGCTGACCTTGGCTTTACCGTAACCGCATTATTGATCGTGTTGATCGGCGGCGTCGGCACACTCAGCGGATCGCTGATCGGTGCGGTTGTCTATCGTTTGCTGGACTTTGGCCTGCGGCGTTATATCGGCGAGAGCGCAAGTCTTGTCAATGGCGCGATCTATGTGGTCTTTGTATTATTTGTCCCTTTTGGGATCGTGGGGACATGGAGAATGAAGTCATTACAAGTCAGGCAAGGCTGGCAAAGATTGTTGGAGATTTTCAATCTTTCCAAGTGAAAAACTTAAAATCAGCGTTAGGGAACCAGCCTGGCCAAAACCAGTTTCAAAGAACCTCGCCATTTGGCACTCCCCATTTCACACAAGTAAATTAGCCTGAATTGAAGGCAGGAACGCGCCATGACAATTGTCATGGTTGTTTCTGCCATCTTTATCATCGATTAATCACAACAGGCTTCACTTCCTGTGTCCATCTCTCCTGACTATACTGCGAAGAAAATATCGGATATCCTCCACCGATGAGGTCGCCCGCGCCGAAGTCAGCAATGATGGTTATCCACGCGGAGACAATTCACAGGTCCGGATGGGAAGCGGTCTTTCCGGACTTGCAGAGCGGGTCGCCGGACGAGGAGGCCGAATCGAAGCTGGAGCATTCCCAACATCGGGCAGAGTCGGTTTTCGTCTCATGGTTGAAATCCCCACCAAGAACGATCCAACTGTGGAGGCGCGATGAAGGCAAAAATCCGAATCTTGCTGGCCGAAGATCAAGCCATGGTACGCGGCGCTTTGTCTGCACTCTTGCGCCTCGAAGATGATTTGGAAGTTGTCGCTGAAATTTCGCGCGGCGATGAAGTGTTATCGGTTGCGCTGTCTTCCCACCCCGATGTGGCTCTGTTGGATATTGAAATGCCCGGCGGCGATGGCTTGAGCGCGGCCCAGGCATTGCACAAAAGCCTGCCTTCCTGCAAAATCGTAATTCTCACCACCTTTGGTCGCAGCGGATATTTGCGCCAGGCCATGGAAAGCGGCGCCGTTGGTTTTTTGCTCAAGGATGCACCGGCAGACCAACTGGCAGTCGCGATCCGGCGCGTAATGGGCGGCGAAAGAGTCGTCGATCCCGACCTTGCTTTATCAGCCTTGAGCGATGGAGATAATCCACTCACCCCTCGTGAGCGTGATGTATTGAGAGCATCGCTGGAGGGAGCCAACATTACAGATATTGCCACGCAACTTTATCTTTCAGAAGGCACTGTCCGCAATCATATTTCTGCGGCTATTCAAAAGCTCAATGCGCACAATCGAATGGAAGCCGCACAATTCGCAAAGGCTAAAGGCTGGTTATAAGTAACGATCGAGCAAATATAACCCAACAAAAACTGAGATCGATCACAGGTGTTGCTCGTAAAATTTTGGTTCATTGGGAATCGCCGTGATTAAACCTTTTGAACACGGATTACACGGACGGACACAGGTCAACGCGGATTTTTTAAAAGGCTTTTCCGTGAGATTCTGTGGAATCCGTTCAATCCGTGTACAGAAT
>JAJYOH010000225.1 GCA_021796315.1 Chloroflexota bacterium | reverse complement strand
TGGCAAGGCCAACGAGGTCTGCGCGACCGCGTTTCGAATGTAATCCGCGTAATTGCGCCGGTTGACGAGCGAGACAGAAAATGAAATAACGAGTCCCGCCAGCAAAACGACAATCAAGGCCCTGCCCAGAACGCGACGAGAAGACGGATCGTATTGGAAAATGTCCATGAGGGTCATCATCAGCACAGGAAGAATGGCAGCCAGGGACAGCATGTAAATGTCCATGGGATGTTTGGCGATCACGACCGTTAGAAGCAGGAGCATGAAGGTCAATCCCGCTGCCATGGCCCATGCTCTCGGCTTTTGGGAGATTTCCCTGCGCCAGCGGATCAGAGCAAAAAGGAGCAGGAAAAGCTCGATGCCCGCGGCGGCAAAGAGAATCGGCAGATCCCGCACGAGCATCGAAAAATTCGCCAGTAACAGGGACGGGGATGTGATCCCTTCCGCTCCGCTGCCATAAATCCCCTGATGAAAGATCAACCCGGTTATCCAGCTTCCGAACGCCGGATATAAATTCAGAATCGGAAGCGTTGCCAGAAAGAAACCGGCCAGTGATGATGCAACAATCCCAATGGCGGCCAGGATCGTTTTTCTCCACGATAATTTTTGCAGGCGGTGGAAAACCATGATGGCAATTAAAGCGCCCGCGGTCCAGGCGGCAAAATAGATGGTGATGGATGTCAACACGCCCATCCCCAAACCTATCCCGGCAATTTTCCATTGAGGGATTTCGCCCGGCGCATCCAATATGCCAAACAGGATAACCAACAAGAGAGTCCCGAAAGCGAAGTTGAATGAATTGTGCGACCATATTGTTAAAGTGGAAAATGAGTCCGGGTGGATTACAAAGAACATCATGACCAGGGATGCGGCGATCAAGACATCCTCGAGCCGTTTCGATTCCCTGGCGGTGTAGAAGAAAAGTAATGCACAACCAAGGCTCGACAATACGATGAAGCCGCGCGCCAGCCCAAGAAATAATTCAGGATGTTGCAGGTGATACAGGATAAAACTTCCCTGATGATTGGGGAGAAATAGACGGGTTGCCAGCAGGATGATGGTACCGATTATTTCAAGCGGTGTCCCCGGATGATCAATATATGTGTAACTCCCGCCTCTCAGAATTGCCATCGAATTCAGGAAGTATTGAAATTCCGGGTCGTAGCTTTGGTAATAGGGAGATATCGGAGCTACGTAATTACTGTAAACCCAGTATCCTATGATCGGCAGAAGAATAATCAAGGAGGGGATTATGGCTTTCCCAGGAAAGCCAGCTGGACGATCGCTAAAAAGCTTTATTTTCAATTTCATCATGGAATTATTGACATTCCTATAAATTGGTGTATGTCACCCTGAGCCGAAGCCCTGAACGGAGTGAAGGGGCGAGCGAAGGGTCTCGAGTCCGAAATACGAGACTCTTCGGTCGCACACTTGCCCTGCGTGCAAGTGCAGGGAAGATACTGTTGGCGAAATCGAGAAATTGCGCTTGTATAACTGTTTCCAGCCGCACATTTACAGGCGAAAAATGAATTCGCCAACAGTATCAGGGAAGTGCGCTCCCTCAGAGTGACATCCCTTAACTGACTTTTGTAAACATCAATAGAATACGATTTCTTTCGACTGGAAATATTGTCAGCGGGTTCATGCCCGGCTTTCAATCCCAGCCCACAAACAAGTTTCGGAGCCAATGGATTAGGTCAGGGTTGAACACCCTGAATCTCTCGAGGCCGAAGGAGATTGATAATAGCGTGCTGAGTATAACGGAAACAATGGTTACGCCGATTATCATGAAGACATAGAAGTTCCGGCTGATTGTTTTTCGATGGAAGAATGAGTATCCCTGCCAGAATCCGATGACACTTAATAACGTGAGGGCGGGGGCAAGATCGGCGAGGTATCGTATGGTGCTCCAGAAGAAAAAAAGCAATGTTATAAATGCGGTTACAACCGATCCGAACAAACCTATGCTTAACCAATCGAGAATGCGGCGTTCTCCAGCTTGGGCGTCTCGTTTAAACAGATGAGCGGCGGCGTTGATCGCGGGCAACAAAGCCAGGAAATTGAGGGGCATGCTGTATAACAATCCGGGTCCTGGGCCGGCAAAGTACAGTGAAGGGAGATTGATGAACGCAAAAACAGAAGCGCTCTTTCCATTGGAGACCATAAAAAATGGAAAGAGATGCGAGGTGTGAAACGGGGTTAGATAATAATTATATAGATTTTGAAGTATATACGCAGGCGAGAACAAAATCTGGCGGAATTTCCAAATATAATTCCAGGTAAGCTGATATTGGAAACCGAACTCGAATGGGGAGCCAAAGCGCGCCCAGTTATACCAGGCCAGGCCCGCTGCACCCAAAACGAGCGGTATTCCCAATGCCAGGATGGAATGACGGGCCGTTGATCCTGGTTTTGGGGAGGGCGATTTTTTAACAGTCCACAAAATTGTCATCAGAATCATGAAACCCGTTGATGGTATCAAGGTTGACCGGGAACCAATTGCCGCCACCCAGGAGATGCCTGCTAAAGCCAGGTTTCTGGCGGGGCTGGATTTTTCATGGAAGGCTGAGAAGGTCAGGAATAATCCGCTGTTGAAGAAGAACTGGCCGCCTGCAATCGCGACCTGATGGAAATCCGGCGAAGCAATCAGCATCAATACAGGAGCTTCCAACCCAATCAAAATGATGCCGATTAAGATTGTCCATCCTGGAAAATCATGGAAGAACTGGTTCCAGATTTCAAGAGCAAGGAACAGTTGAAGGATAAATATTCCGACAACAAAGGCAAAGACGAGATAGGAATCACCGATGACGCCTGGAATGATTTGTTTAACGACTGTTAGAATGAGGGCAGGAGCCGGCCCGAAATACAGGTAGTATTTGCCATGATATAGAGTTACATCTCCTGGAATATCAATCCCCGCCCGCGCCACCGGGTTATATGGATTGGGAAGGGCAAGCAGGGCGGGGGCCGGTTTGATTTCGAGCGAAAGGCTTCCATGCTGAAACGATGTCGCGAGCCAATCGTAATAATTGGTGCTATGGGGGAATGTTGTCCACAAGCCGGTGCTTGCCAGCCAGATGTAAAAGATGATTATCAGGGAGGCCAAAAGGCCGGCAAGCAGATATGTTTTTCTCGAGCCCGGGGCGGGAATAGACCTGACGATTCGATGGTCCGTCATTCGCGAAAACAATGGATGATCACGAATGCGCGCTGCAATCCTTTGCAGTGCGGCTGCCGCCTTGATACCATGGGAAAACAGGAAAGGCGCGAATATGCCGCCAATCGTGACCAGAACACCCAATACCAAAACCATCACCCGTTCCTTGCCCCATCCTGGACTATGGTCGAGCCCAAGTTGATGGGCGAAGATTGCCGCCCCCATGAATGCCAATCCGATGAGTGTGTAAAAGAATTGGGTGAATGTCTTTTTCACCATGATAAAAGCAAATCTATCGCTGTCTCATAAAAAGAACTTTTGCGGGAGAAGAGTCACCCTCGTACAAAATAAATAATCGAAACCGCGACTCCGATCACGACCACGATCCAGCGCAGCGTGGCCGGTTTGACTTTTCCCGCCAGCCTGCCGCCCAGCACGCCGCCCAGCAAAGCGCCGACGGCCATCACCGCCGCAATCGCCCAAAACACCTGTCCTGAGAATACAAAGAAGATCGCCGCGGCGACATTGACCGCAAAACCGATCGCCTGTTTGATGGCGTTCAGCCGCGTCAATGTGTCCTCGGCAACGAGTCCGAGTGTGGCAAGAATGATAACGCTCAATCCCGCGCCGAAATATCCACCATAGATCGCCGCGAGTCCCACTGGAAGCGCGGCCCATCGTTCGGACGTTGCCGCTGGCTTGCTCTTCTCGGCCCGGCGCGTCAGCCAGCTTTTTACTGGATCCTGAACAGCCAGCAGCAACGATGCCATCAGGATGAGGAAAGGCACCAATTCCCGGAAAACTTTTTCGGCCGTGTGCAACAAAATGAAACCGCCGATCAATCCGCCGATGACTCCGGCCGGGATCGTGATCCACATGCGCGTTTGCTGTCCCTTCAGATCATCGGCTTGGGCAAGCGTTCCTCCGATGTAGCCGGGACACAGCGCAACAGTATTCGTCACATTTGCGGCCACGGCTGGAATTCCCAGCGCCACCAGCGTTGGAAACGTGATCAGGGTTCCTCCGCCCGCCAGCGCGTTGATCGCACCCGCGGCGATGGCCGCCAAACCAGCCAAAATGAAATTGACAATGGGCATCTTTGAGAGATCGTCCTTTCGATTGATTTACGAACTGAGCGGCGTAACTATACAGAAAGACGCGGATGGAGTCAATCTGTTTTCAAGCTTGAAAATGTTTTGCCTTTTTACCGTCAGGGCTTAATTCTTGGCGGTTGGTTGCGTAAGGTGAGTTATTTATCTTTCCTGATCGCTCGCGGCGCAAAAATCCACAAGATGGAAAGGACGATTCCTCCAGCGAAGAAAGGCACAGGCGCGCCGAACCATTGGAATAATGATCCGTAAAATAATGGGGCGATGGCATTCGCCGCGCTATAAAACGCGGCGGAGATTCCGAGCATCCCACCGACTTCGTTTTTATCGGCGGATTTTGTGATCAGGCTGTTGACCGCCGGATGCAGAACGCCGCCTCCCAGCGCGGCCGGGAAACTGGCGATCAAAAGCCAGGCGATTCCAAGCCATCCTTTTGACGCTTCATCCGGCAAGGAAACTTTGATCGTCTGTGTCGAAACAGATATCGAGCTTTGACCCGCGAGACTCTCCAAAACTTTCGATTGGTTGTACCACGGCACCGGGACGCGCGGCGTGAGCGATGTTCCGATTAAGCCGACGGCCAGCGTAGAGACACCGAGGATGACAAGCCAGCGGTCGCCTCGTTTCCTGGACCAACGACCGATGAGGCCGCCCTGAACGATCACGATGAAAACGCCTGCGATTGCAAACAGACCCGCCGTGTCGGTAGCGTCCATGCCGAGGCGCGTTAACGTGAACAATGAAAAGAGTTGTTCGTATCCGCCGAACGCGATTTGATAGAAGAACATGATGAGCAACAAAAATCCAATCGCGGGGCGGCCCAGCGCCTGCCACATTGCTCCAAACGAAAATGGAGATTTATACGAGGCCGCGGACGGCTTGTCGCGGGCGTGAGTCTCGCGGAACCAGAATGTCGTCAGCAGAATGGACGTCAGCGAGAAAAAGGCCGCGGTCAACGCGACCGCTTTATAGTCCCCGCCGGATGCGGCAAGCACAATGTAGGCAATGATCGGCCCGAGGATGAATCCAACGCCGAAGGCCGCGCCGATCAATCCCAGTCCCTGCGTGCGGGTCTTTTCGTTGGTGCTGTCGGCAATCGCGGCCTGCGCCGTGGACATGTTCGCGCCGGAGAGTCCGTCAATGATGCGCGAGAGGAAGAGCAGCCACAACGCGTTTGCGAAACCGAGCAGGATAAAACCGGCCAGCGTTCCAAGCTGGCTGAAGAGCAGGACCGGCCTGCGCCCAAAGCGGTCGGACAAACGTCCGAGGATGGGTGTGCCAAGAAATTGTGACAATGGATAGCTCGCTTGCAGGATGCCGATGAGGAACGGCGTAGCGCCAAAGCGCGCTGCAAAAAGCGGGAGAAGCGGAATGATGATCGAGAGTCCCATCAGGTCAACGAGCACGATGACGAGGATGGGCAGGACGCGTTTGAAATCCAGCTTTTCAGTTGGGACTGTTGTTTCGGCAGTTGTCATGGGTTGAAGACGAATGTGAATTTCAGAAAGTGTTTTGGAAATCCAACCGGAGATGAACACAGATAAACGTCAATAAATCGTCGTTCATCCTTGTTTGCACTGCGCCGGGTGTCTCCGGTGAATTTCAAATTTATTCGATCAGCGCCAGCTATTGGGCAGGATCGAAACGCCGATCAAGATCAGAACAAGCGACCCGAAAATGGCGAGAGTGGAATATTGAAAGCGGAGCTTGTCGGTCAATGTCTTGAAGCGCGCGGGCAAGTGCGCGGCTGCCACAGCGCCCAACATAACGATTCCGTGCAGGATGCGATATATCGGAAAGCCGCTGACAGCGACACCGTTCCACACGAAGTAAATCAATCCAAGCAAAACCTGCAAATCCATCAATCCGCTGAAGCTGGAAGCCAGACCGCGATCCATTGCCTTGAATAAACTATTACCTGCCCAGCCAAGCGAAAATTTAACGATGGCAATCACGGCGACCGCGATGATCAACCAGCGAATGGCGGAATGAAAGGTCAAAATCAATTCCATCTTGTTCTCCTTTGGAAAATATCGGCACAATGGTAGCACAATTTGATTTCTCACGCAGAATCGTGTCGGAGATTGTTTCCTGGTACACGGACACTTCGGCAGGGGTTCGACGCCCGAAGAACAAGCGCAGGCAGGCTCGACCTGCCAGCTCAGCATAGGTCCGACGGATCATACGGACAAGCACGGATTTTTTGAGAGTCTGTGAAATCCGCGTGATTTGTGTACAAAAAGGCAGAAACAGGCTCTGCCATCACAACGCCTTTCCGATTTTGAATGGCTGGCTATTCGCGTGGCTCTTGGGATAAAGATAATATGCATGTCTGGTGAATAGAAAGTGCGTGTCGTTTCTTGCGAAGAAGGCCGAGATGGATTAAGCTCCGGTTCGGCTAATCATCAGAAAGGAGCTCGTATGAATTCGGAAGCGACACGCAACAGAGATAATATCACGTCTCCGAACCTTTACATGGCAATAGAGCTTAGCAACCAACAGTGGAAACTGGGTTTCACCATTGGCTTTGGCCAGTCACCCCGGCTGCGCAATCTCGCCGCGCGGAATTTGGCTGGGTTGTGCGAAGAGATCAAGCTGGCCAAGGCGCGGTTTGGTTTGGCAGATAATACACCGGTGCTGAGTTGTTACGAGGCGGGGCGCGATGGCTTTTGGTTGCATCGCTACCTGGTGCAACAAGGTGTCACGAATCTGATTGTGGATTCAGCCAGCATCGAAGTCAATCGCCGAAAGCGCCGCGCGAAGACCGATCGCATGGATGTCGGAAAGCTGCTCACTATGTTGATGCGTTATGCTCAAGGCGAGAAGAAGGTTTGGAGCGTGGTGCATGTTCCCACTCCAGAAGAGGAAGACCAACGCCAGTTGCATCGGGAACTGATGGCAGTCACGCGTGAGCGGACCAAGCACATCAATCGCATCAAAGGTCTGTTGGCCAGTCAGGGTGTGGCCGTGAAGATCCAAAAGGATTTTCTCAGGCAACTGAGCCATGTTCAATTGTGGAATGGCGCGCCTTTGCCTCCCGCTTTGCATGTTCGCCTCTTGAGAGAATATGAGCGTCTTCAACTGGTGGAGCAACAACTGCATGAGATCGAAGAGAGCCGGGCAGAAACCCTCCGCACGTCCCACTCGGGAGCCGTGGAACAAATTCGCCAACTGCTGCGGCTCCAAGGGATCGGTCTCCATTCGGCTTGGATGTTCGTGATGGAATTCTTTGCGTGGCGCAACTTTCATAACCGGCGTGAACTGGGTTCGTTGGCCGGGCTCACAGCCACTCCCTATCAAAGTGGTGAGAGTGCCACAGAACAAGGAATCAGTAAAGCCGGTAACCGCTGGATCCGCGCGATGGCGATCGAGATCGCCTGGTCGTGGTTACGCTACCAACCGGAAAGCCAATTGAGCCAATGGTATCAAAAGCGCTTTGCCAAAGGTGGTGGCCGTCTTCGCCGGATTGGGATCGTAGCCCTGGCTCGTCGATTACTCATTGAGCTTTGGAAATATCTGGAGACCGGGATCCCGCCCCAGGGCGCGTGCCTGAAGACCCGTTGATCTCAGGCAGCTTCCAGCATCCTTACTCCTGACCAACCACTGCCTCTGGTGTGAACTGCCCGGTAGCTGAACGGGTCTCCATTGGGAGACCGTGATAAAGATGGGGCTGTTCCCCAAGAGCTTCACTCGCCTTCAGGCGAATACATCATTGGGTGTTTGGTCCATGAACCAACACGGATAGAAGTTTGTCTGAGGAACCTTTTCCTCGACGCTTCATGAAGCTACCAGAATTTCCGCAAGCGTGTTGATCAGACGCACGGCATCGCAGCCCCTGCATTCAATATACCCTGCGCCCAGCTCTATAAACTCGTATTACAATCTTTTCAAGAAACGACCCAGACTGGGCCGGTTGGTGAACAATTGTCTCCGGATTTGCTCTTGACAGAATCGCCATCATAGAAGTCCAGCCACAGCCGTTGCGTCCAATATGAATGGAGCTGGATATTTGCCAGTGCCGTCATAAGCAAAAATCGCCTCTTCGGCCAACGAAAGCGAAGTCCGCAATTCCTTCAGCTCCGCAAAACAGGCCCGAATCTCCGGCACGTGCGGATCGGGCGGGCCGGTGACCACCAAACGCAGGCAGACACCGGATCTTTTCAGGGCAGCCGCGACATGCAAGGCAAACTCGATATGCTTTGCGCGCGTGATGCGGACCGGCATCAATATGATCAAATCCGCCGAGGACAAGCCGAATTCTTTCACCAAATGCTCTCCAAGCTCGGAAAGCCCAAGCAGTTGCGCCGAGTCCACTCCGTTCGAGACAACCTGAATTTCGCCAGGAGGGCACTTGAGAACATTGGCCAGCAGGCGCTGGCGTTGAATCGAAACGGCGGCATAAGTGAAATCCGGCCGGCGCCTGCGTTTG
>JAJYOH010000224.1 GCA_021796315.1 Chloroflexota bacterium | reverse complement strand
ACGACGCCTCCGTGCGGGAAGCCAGCCAGGATCAAAAAGGTCCGTTGTATATCGCAACTCCCGCTTCAACTCACTTGGATGATGCGGCGACTCACACTATCCATTTGGCTCCGAATGATATTGCTCGTCTCAGTTTTGCTTTAGCCAACTTGATTGACTCAAAAGCGCCTGCCGTTTCAGGATTGTCAGCCGAAATGGCATCCCTCGCAACCGAGATCGCCGCGAAATTGAAAGACGCGCAGAGCCCGCTGATCGTCTCTGGAACCAGCCTCGGCAAGGGAAATATATTGCAGGCTTCTGCGAATCTGGCTTGGGCGTTAAAAGCACTTGGCAAGGATGCCAGGATTGCACTCACCGTCCCTGAATGCAACAGTCTTGGTTTGGCGTTGATGAATCAAAGCGATTTGAGTCAAGCTTTGGAAACTGTCAAAGAAACAGCAAATGCCACGCTTCTCATTCTTGAGAATGACCTTTATCGCCGCGCCGACAGAAATTTCGTTGACGATTTATTGCAGAGCGCCGCTCACGTTATCGTGATCGATTCGCTTGAGAACGAAACGACCGCCAAAGCGGATATGGTTCTGCCCGCGGCGACGTTCGACGAGAGCGAAGGAACGTTGGTGAATAATGAAAGCCGCGCCCAGCGTTTCTTTAAAGTGATGCTTCCCAACGAAGACATTCTTGAAAGTTGGCGTTGGATCGTCGAGATCATGTGCCAGACCAACCGTGAACTTGCAGAAAAGTGGCAAGCGATAGATGACGTAAGTCAATCGCTATCGGATGAAATAAAAATATTTGCTCCGCTGGCTCAGCTCGCTCCAAATGCCAACTTTCGAATCGTCGGTCAACGAGTGCCTCGCCAACCTCATCGCTACAGTGGACGCACATCCATGAATGCCAAAGTGAACGTCAATGAGCCCAAACCGCCAGATGATGTAGATGCGCCGATGTCATTTTCGATGGAAGGTTTCAAGGGTCAACCACCGTCTTCGTTGATTGCTCGTTATTGGATGCCAGGCTGGAATTCAGTGCAGGCGCTGAACAAATTCCAGGAAGAGGTCGCGGGTCCGTTGCGAGGCGGCGACCCAGGCAAACGTCTAATTGAAGCGGATGCGAAGAAGGAAGTCAACTATTATCAGGAAATCCCTGAGGCGTTTTCTCCGCGTCGGGATGAATTTCTTGTCTTGCCGCTTCATCACATCTTCGGTTCGGAAGAACTCAGCCGCGTCGCGCCCGCCATTGCCAAATTGATTCCCGAAGCGTATTTGTCAGCAAATGCCGAGACCGCTCAGAGTCTAGGTATGAACGATGGAGAGAGAGTCAATATCAGCATTGATGGAATCGTTTTCCAATTGCCAATCCAACTGAACCAATTGCTTCCCGCTGGTGTCGTTGGCTTGCCCACAGGTTTTCCTGATGTTCAAATTTCATTGCCAACTTGGGGCAAACTTTTGAGAATGAATCAAAAGGATGCGTGATGCTATGAGTCTCTGGCTGAACATCATAGGCATTTTATTCGCGACGCTTACAGTATCCGCATTGCTGATCTGGTTCGAGCGCCGCTTACTTGGACTTTGGCAGGATCGCTACGGACCGAACCGAGTCGGCCCCTTCGGTTTGCTGCAAGTGGTCGCCGATATGATCAAGATCTTCAGCAAGGAAGATTGGGTTCCGCCTTTTGCCGATAAAGCGGTATTCATCATTGCGCCCGCGATTGTCATGGCGACCGTGCTCCTATCTTTTGCGATCATACCGTTTGCTCCTGGCATTGGCATCGTGGACATGAACATTGGCTTGTTATTCTTTCTTGGGATGTCATCGCTGGGCGTTTATAGCATTTTGCTGGCGGGCTGGTCTTCCAACAACAAGTATTCTCTTTTGGGCGGCGTCCGTTCGGCAGCCCAGATGATAAGTTATGAAGTCTTCATGGGTTTATCGCTGGTCGGTGTGGTTGCTTTGGCTGGCTCGTTCAACCTGCGTGACATCGTCGCGGCACAAGCAAAAATGTGGTTCTTCATTCCACAGATTCTTGGTCTGTTTGTATTCATCGTCGCAGGCTTGGCTGAGACGCGGCGCTTGCCGTTTGATTTACCTGAAGCCGAGAGTGAATTGATCGCGGGTTTTCATACCGAATATTCGGGGATGAAGTTCGGCATGTTTTTCGTCGGTGAATATATCGGCATTACCTTGATCTCGGCATTGATTGTTGCACTTTTCTTCGGCGGCTGGCTCGGACCTATCCTCCCGCCGTTGGTTTGGTTCGTTCTCAAAACATTCGTCTTCATTTGTTTCTTTATCTTATTGCGTGCCGCTCTGCCACGTCCGCGCTTCGACCAATTGATGTCGTATGGCTGGAAGGTCATGCTTCCCGTGTCTTTGCTGAATCTGGTTGTCACTGGCGCGGTCGTATTGGTGATGAACGGTTTATGAAGGAGTAAGTATGTTTATCAGTGCACTGAGAACGATTTGGACGATTCTTCTGCATACGTTTCGCAAACGCGAGACGGTTCTTTATCCAGAACAGAAACCATACCTACCGCCGCGCTGGCGCGGACGCATCGTCTTGACGCGCGACCCCGACGGTCAGGAAAGATGCGTGGCTTGTTACTTATGCGCCGCGGCTTGTCCGCCCGACTGCATTTCGCTTCAAGCCACAGAAGATGAGCATGGTCGCCGTTACCCTGAGTTCTTCCGCATCAACTTTTCGCGATGCATCTTCTGCGGATATTGCGAGGAAGCTTGTCCAACCTTTGCGATTCAACTGACGCCCGATTTTGAAATGGGCGAATACAACCGACAGAACTTGGTTTACGAAAAAGAAGATTTGTTGATCAGCGGAACGGGAAAATATCCTGGCTACAATTTCTATCGCGTGTCTGGCGTGGAGATTGGCGGCAAAGGCAAGGGCGAGTCGGTCAATGAGAGACCCCCGGTAGATACAAAGAGTCTGCTTCCTTGATGGTGCTCTTTCTTTCAACATGGATTGTTTAGGTTCTTTGGGAATTGCCGTGATTACTTTTGTACACGGATATCACGGTAAACGCGGATTTTTTATAAAACATTCGTGAAGCTCCGTGAAATCTGCGTAATCCGTGTACAGAATCACGGGAATCTCCGGAGAACCATCGTTTGAACAAGGAGTTCTTTCGATGAATCTGCTTTTTTATGTAACCGGTGCAATCGCAGTGATCTCCACCTTGATGGTCATCACGCGGATGAATGTTGTTCACGCGTTGCTTTACATGATCGTATCCCTGCTGTCGGTGGCGCTGATCTTCTTCATGCTGGGCGCGCCCTTCATTGCCGCACTGGAAGTGATCATTTATGCAGGCTCGATCATGGTGCTGTTTGTATTCGTGGTCATGCTTCTTAATTTGGGACCGCAGGAAATGGATCAGGAACGCAAATGGTTTGATGCGCGCGTTTGGTCTGTCTTGACGCTGATGACGCTCATCCTGTTGGTCGAATTGATTTACGCATTCAGATTGGGTTCCAGCCAGCCTTTGGTCATCAAGGATATTTCGCCGATTCAGGTTTCGCTTACGTTGTTTAGTCCATACCTGCTTGGAATTGAACTTGCTTCCATGTTGCTCTTGGCTGGATTGGTCGGCGCGTATCATCTCGGCTGGCGTGAAAAATAAAGAAGGTGTGAATGTCTATTTCCGCACAAGACGGTTTGATTTTGGCGGCCATACTTTTCAGCATAGGATTGATCGGCGTGCTGGTGCGCCGCAACATTTTCTTCATGCTCATGTCAATCGAGATCATGCTCAACGCGGCGGGCTTGGCTTTCGTGGTCGCTGGCGCTCGCTGGGGGCAGGCTGACGGTCAGGTGATGTTTCTATTCATTCTCACCATGGCAGCCGCTGAGGTTGGGGTCGGCCTGGCTTTGATGCTGCGCCTATATCAGGATTTCAAGACTTTGGATGCGGACGCCGCCAGCGAATTGAAGGGCTGATGCGAATCGAAAAATGACTGCGCAAGATTTTCTCAGTCTTCTGCCTTTGCTCATCGTATCTATGACGATAGTCGTCGGTATGCTGGCGATTGCATTCCATCGTAGTCATCGTTTAACTTTTTGGATTTCTATAATTGGTCTGGCATTAGCGCTGATCTCATTGCCTTATGCCGCAACCTTCTCGCCGCGTCTCATCACGCCGTTATTCGCTTGGGATAACTTTGCCATCTTCTACACTGGTTTGGTTCTGGCAGGCGGGCTGGTGGTGACCGCGATCTCATTCGGATATCTGGAAAGAACGGCGGAAAAGAAAGATGAGTATTATCTGCTTGTGTTGTTGGCGACATTGGGATCGGCGGTACTTGTCATCAGCAATCACTTCGTCTCGTTCTTCCTCGGCACAGAACTTTTGGGACTGGCGCTTTACCCGCTTATTGCTTTCACTCCATCCCAACGTCATCGCGTCGAAGCGGGGATCAAATACTTAATCCTTGTGGGAGCGACTTCTGCTATTTTGCTTTTTGGCATGGCTTTGATCTATGCCGGATCGGGCACAATGCAGTTTGATCAGATGTCATCCATAGTTTCGTCGTCTGCCGGAGGAAGCCTTACAGTAATCGGCTTGGGATTGCTCATCGCAGGCATCAGCTTTGACTTGGCGTTGGTCCCGTTTCACATGTGGACTCCAGACGTGTACCAGGCCGCGCCTGCTCCGATAACAGGTTTTATCGCGACCGTATCGAAGGGCGGCATGTTTGCCCTGATGCTGCGATTCTTTTCGCACGTTGCGATCATCAATGGAGGCATTTTATGGAATGAGTTTGCACTGATTGCGATCGCTTCCATGTTGGTGGGTAACATACTAGCAATTGTGCAAAGTAATGTTAAGCGGATGCTGGCTTATTCATCCATTGCACATCTCGGTTACATCATGGTGGGATTCCTGGCAGGCACACCCTTATCATCGCCATCTGCCGTGGGCTTTTATTGGGTCATTTATTTCATCACCACACTGTTGGCTTTCGGTGTCATCGCGATGATCTCCGATCCACTTAATGAAGTAGATGACTTGGAGGCTTATCGCGGTTTGTACTGGAGGCGTTCACAGCCCGCTGTATTGTTCCTCCTTGCCCTGCTTTCCCTGGCCGGCTTGCCACCCGTGGGCGGATTGGTAGGCAAGGTATATCTTGTCGCGGTTGGCGTCCAGGCAACGATATGGTTATTACTCGCGGCTTTGGTCATCGGCAGTGTGATTGGCATCTTTTATTACATGCGCGTTGCGCTGTCCATGTTCCGCAAACCGGAACTCGAATTGAATGCAGCGCGAGGCGGTATGGTCACTAGATTCGTTTTGATACTGCTGGGTGGTCTTATAGTTGTTTTGGGTATTTTTCCTGCTTCATTGATCGAGTTCGTCAGTCGGATGGTGGCCGATTTAGGGCCGAGATAAATCATGGATAATGCATTAAAGGTTGCGAAGAGTGTAGCGCGCTATAATGGCGGTCCGACACAATGGGCGTGGGCAATCCACCGTGTCGCAGGTTTGGGTGTACTCCTGTTCCTTGCTCTTCATATCGTTGATATTTTTGTGGCCGCTTTAGGGCCGGGTGCTTTCAACCGCCTGTTGTTTCTCTACAGGGGCCCGGTTGCACGAGCACTGGAGATCTTTCTCGCATTCGGATTGTTGTACCACGGGATTAACGGCTTACGCATTATTGCGGCAGATTTTTTCCCATCGCTGGCGCGTCTGCGAACGGCTCAACGTCTCTTCTTTTTTGAGCTTGTTTTGTTTACCGTCCTCTTCATCCCAGCCAGCTATTATTTGGTTTGGGAACTGCCGCGGGCACCTTTTTATCATAACCCAGCTCTCGCAGCCGCAGTGACACTTGCCATCCTGTCACTTCCTGTAATTGTCATCCTTGGCGGACGACTGCAAGTTTTCTCGGCAGTCATGTCCAGCGATGTGAGTGACAGCAACAACGAAGAAGCTTTTAACAAGCTTCTACAAATTAAACGGTCTCAGCCGCAAAGCCGGCTGGAAACCAGAATCTGGTTTTTTATGCGAGCAAGCGGCACTCTGCTGATCATTTTGGCAACGATCCACGTCATCGTGCTCGACTTTCTCATCGGAGTGCAAAACATTACCTACAATGTCATTGTGGAACGCTGGAATAATCCTGTTTATCCGTGGGTCGGCTTATTCTGGCGTCTTTATGACTTGGCTCTGTTGGCGTTCGCTTTTACTCACGGCATGTTAGGCGCGAATTATGCAATCCGCGATTATGTTCATGGGCGCCGCGCGCAGCGCATTGTTCAATGGGGAATGCTGGTCGCCTGGCTTATCTTGATCTTGATGGGAATGAGCATCATATTCTTTTTTGGAAGCACCATGAGCTAGGCGCTCGTTCGTCTCTGATTCGATGCTGGTTTTTTAGATAAGAGGTGTTTGACAAGATGAAATATCGGTTTGAGATTAAACGCTTTGACCCGGAAAAGGATTCCAAGTCGCATTGGGAAAATTACCTGCTGGAAACAGAGCCAGAAGACACGGTTCTAAACGTATTGGAAGAAATCAAGGGTCATCAGGACGGAACATTGACGTTTCGGCGTTCTTGTGCTCACGGCGTTTGCGGCAGCGATGCAATGGTGATAAATGGGCATACACGATTGGCTTGCAGGACTCTATTAAAGACTGTTGAACGGGGCCAGGAAATCAAGGTGGAGGCGATGCGTAGCTTTCCAGTCATAAAGGACCTGGTGGTGGACATGAATCTTTTCTTCGAGAAATATAAGTCCATCAAGCCATACTTGATTAATAATGAGCCGCCACCGCAA
Organism: Chloroflexota bacterium; assembly: GCA_021796315.1. The sequence continues at coordinate 1,912 of JAJYOH010000224.1, read as the reverse complement.
CGCGAATGGTCACAGACGCAAGAAGAGCGCGCTCGTTTTGACGACACTACGCGCTGTATCTTGTGTGGCGCCTGTACTGGTGCTTGCCCCACCTACTGGGCCGACAAGAACTATATCGGACCCGCCGCCATTGTACAGGCCCATCGATTCATTTTTGATTCGCGCGATCAAGGTACGAAGGAACGGCTGCAATTCATGGAACAGCAAGGCGGTGTATTTACATGTCGTTCAATTTATAACTGCTCTGAGGCTTGTCCGCGCGGGATAGAGGTTGTCAAGGCGATCAACGAAGTCAGACAGGCAATTCGCCAAGGCGGTAGATAGAAGAGAAGAACCATTTCCAGTTTCAGGAAAAAACCATGGCACATGTATACATTCCAAACCCGCAAGAGAGAATCGTTTTTTCGGATCATGGCCCGCAGCCTCAATCATTATTCGCAAAGGGTCAGCTCAAAGTTATCGTCGTTGGCTTGAACGCAGGACAAAAAATTCCTCCCCACCCGGAAGGACTCTCAATCTTTCAATTTATCGAAGGCAAAGGCACGATGATCGTGGATGGAGAACGATTAGCTGTAAGCCCCGGAACGGTGATTATTGCCGAAGCTGGCGCGTCACGCGGCCTGGAGGCAGAAACCAAGTTAAAATTCATGGCGGTTAGAATTACGGAATTGTCTCATTAGATGAATTCGAAATTCTCTTCTTATCGCCTCATAATTTTGGCTTTGGCCGTTCTGGCTCTATTAAGTGCAATATGGGCAGGCTGGGTGAGATTGGGATGGCATTGGCCCATACCGGAATACAACTTCATTTTGATCCATGGACCCTTGATGGTTTCGGCATTTCTTGGAACGTTGATCGCACTTGAGCGCGCTGTGGCACTTCAACAGCGCTGGATGTATATAGGTCCCGTCCTCACTGGCCTTGCCGGAACTGCATTGGTGCTAGGCTTGGGTGCAGCGATCGGCGCGACGTTGATTACGCTGGGTAGCATCGGGTTTGTCGCAATTATGGTCGTGATCGTCCGCCGACAACTGGCTTTGTATACCGCTGTCATGTTCGCTGGGGTTTTATTTTGGTTGATCGGTAACCTTCTTTGGCTTTTCGGTTTTCCGATTTACCGCATCGTTCTTTGGTGGATGACTTTTCTGGTTCTGACGATTGTCGGGGAACGCCTTGAACTTGGGCGTTTGGTGCGGCGGCCGCAAATTGCTGAAGTGCTCTTCATTATCGGCACATCAATCTTATTGATCGGAAATATTATTTCGCTTTTCGTTTTTGATCTCGGTGCAAGAATCGGCAGCTTCGGATTGCTTGTTTTGGCACTTTGGCTGCTGCGCTTCGATGTAGCGCGGCACACGATTCGCCAGAATGGATTGCCGCGCTTTGCTGCAAGTTGCTTGATCACGGGCTTTGTCTGGCTCGGCATTGGTGGAATCCTTGGCCTGGCATTCGGCGGACAAACAGGTGGATTGAAATACGATGCGCTTTTGCACACCGTATTCCTTGGCTTCGTGATTTCGATGATCTTCGGCCACGCGCCGATTATCTTTCCGGCGATTCTCGGTCTTCCGATTCGTTATATGTCCATTTTCTATGTTCACTTGGTATTATTACACATGTCGTTGCTGATGCGAATTACCGGTGACCTGATTGTATCGGTGCCACTGCATATGTGGGGCGGACTATTAAACGGTATTGCAATTCTGATTTTTCTGACGACTACAGCTTACTCTATTGCATTGTCCAAGAAAAGAAACGTTATTTCAACTACTTCCTGAAATGATATGCGGCAGCAAGTAAAAGCGTTGAAGCTCAAGAAAGAGTCAGCCTTTATAAGTCAACACGCGTCCCCACAGACTCTTAGTTCCCCACAACCCTGAGCGCAGGCATTCCAGTTGAACGATTTGGCTGT
>JAJYOH010000223.1 GCA_021796315.1 Chloroflexota bacterium | reverse complement strand
GCTTCTCACGAAATTCCTGACGTTTGCTCTTACCACCTTCACGATCTTTTTTACTCATTGATTCACCTCATACGAATATGTTTGCAAAATTTTCCCATGTTCAGGAATTTTTGTATAGAACGCGGGAGAAAGACTCATTTTTTACTTAAGCGCTCATCCATCCATGTCGTCATGGTTTTCAACACTTCAGCTTTTTCAGGCTCATTGTGAATCTCGTGATAAAAGCCATCCCACGCCCGCCAGGTGACAATTTTCCCGGCGCGTTGCGCAAACTCCTGGCTGGCCTGCCAGGAAGTCAGGCGGTCGGCGGTGCCGTGCATCAAGAGAAGCGGCAGAGAAAATTCGGCGGCGTGGTCGAGCGCCCACAACCCGGATTCATACAGACCGACAAAAAGGCGGGCCGAGATCTTGTCATGCACCAAAGGATCATGCTCGTATGCGCGGACAATTTCCGGGTCACGCGAGAGCGCGGCGGTTTCCAATTCGGAGGCCTGCGTAAACGCCGGATAAATGTTATTCATCATGCGTCCCAGAGTCACTTTGATCGCAGGCGGATCAAAAGCCAGTTTAAGCCACGGATCGGTGGCGATCACGCCCGCCAATTCAGGTTTGCGGCGCAGCGCAAAATTGAGCACCTGATTGCCGCCCATGCTGTGACCATATAAAAAGAGCGGCAAGCCAGGGTAACGCGCTTTCATTTGCGCCAGGAAATCTGCAATATCATTCATCAGCGCATCATAAGACGGAACTTGTCCGCGTGCGCCAGTGGTCCTGCCATGTCCGCGCTCATCGTAACCGACCAAAACATAACCGGCCTTGCTGAACGTATCGCCGACATGCGCGTACCGCCCGACATGTTCGCCATGTCCATGCACGAGACACACCACAGCTTTAGGATTCGCATCCGGCTCCCAACCCTGGACATAAAACTTTGTGCCGTCCTTATTGTCCCAGCTTGATTCAAAAGATTTCATTTCAGCCTCCTGATAAGGTAACGATCTTGAATTCGCAATCGTAAGGCGCTACGGCGTGGCAAGAAAAATAACATCCGATACAATCATAACCTGGCCAGTTCGAGCCGGAGTGCATACACCGGAAACTGCTCTCCCGTACGTAGAAAGCCGAGCCTGTGATACAAAGCCAGCGATGCGGCATTATTGTCCTGCGTGTTGACCGTGATACGCGACCGGCCATTGCGCTCGTTCAACTTTTGGACGAGATCGCTCACCAACGCCAGACCAAGTCCGCGCCCCTGCGCCTCAGGCCAGACGGCGAGGCGGGCGAGGTGTGCCCCAAGCGGATTCCCGATTGACAGTTGATACCCGATCACGCCTGACGCATCCTCCGCGACGGAGGCATACAATGCCTGAGAAAAGGCTTCCGTCAGCGCGCCCAGCGAATTATGCCAGAGCGGTTCAAAAGCGGCCGCGTCCACTTCGACGATGCGCGGCAGGTCGTCAGTTGACATTTCTCGAACCAGAATACCCGCGCGAAGAGAAGTTGGCTGGATCGGCTGTTCAGCCCGTTCAAGCAGAACGATATGCTGGCAAAGCGTAAATCCGCTTTCGAGCAGGAGCAGCTCGAACCAGCGTTGCGTGGAAATGGCCGCCACTGTCCCGCCGCCATGCGCAGTCAATTCGCCGCGCACTGCCTCCCATAAAGGCGACCAGGCTGAAGGCCCGCTAAGATGCGAGGCATGGGCGAAGAGTCGAATCCAGGCAATGGGATCCGGATCGGGTGGACAGGCCAGGGCGGCGGTTACGCGTCCATTTTCTTCTGTAACAAAATAAGGAGGGGTTCCAAGCCATTCAATCGGACCGCGCCAATCCAGGTGTCGGTGAACATGCCGTTCAAAGAGGATAAGATCGGCAATCTTTTGATGATCTTCATAAACCGCCGGGCGGACCCGCAGGCCCGCCCTCAGCGAGGCCGAAGGAGTGGCCGTGATCATCTTTGCAGGAAACGCAGGAAAAATTTCAGAATGCTTTCGAAGATGGATGGCTTGTCTTTGGCTTCGAGCGAGCCGATCATCTTGAAAGCGGAGTCGGCGACCTTGCCGCTTTTGAGTTTAATGGCCGCCGCAGATTTGAGCACGATCGAACGCATGTCGCCTTCGCCAGCGTCTGCGAAGAGTTGAGCAGAGCGTTCATAAGCCGCGAGAGCCTCGTCATTGCGTTTGAGCGCTTCGAGCGCGGCGGCCTGGTTGCCAACAGCGATGCCCTGACGCTTGAGGTCCTGGCTATTGGCAAAGACTTCGTCAGTACCTAATGCGGCAGCCAGGGCTGCCTGTGCTTTTCCTGCCTGAAGGAGTGCCACGCTCATATTGTTCTTCATCTCGGCCGCGTTGATCTGGTCGCCGAGCGCTGCATAGCCTTTTACCGCGCTTTCAAATGCGCTTGCGGCGGTTTCATATTGGCCTGCTTCAAAGGTCAGTTTCCCTGTTTGAGATAATTTCTGAAGTTCTTCCACCGTAGTCATTGTTATCAATTCTTCTTCTGTGCAGTAAATGTCACAACGTAATGTCGAGCAAGCCTTCGGCCACCGACCGCAATTTGTCAGTGGGCATGGAACTGAGCTTTAGCGCCAGTTCAAGATAGGGACGGTTGACCGGCTGGCAAACGAATGCCTGCAATTCTTTGGGTAATTCGAGGAACTGTTGAACAGATTTTTGATCCGTCATCCATTCGCCAACCGGGCCGCTCTGGTCGAAGAAAGTTTCGATACGGCTGCCCAGGACAACCAGCAACGCTTCCAGTTCCGGCAAGGGAATCGGACGCTCGCCAAGTTCATAGGCTTTGATACGCGTCCCCCTAATACCGGTTTCCTGCGTCAGCGCCTTAATGGAAATGCTGGCGTGATTACGTTCCTGCCGAAGCAAGGCGCCGATCATGCGCTGGCGCAATTCAGCAAGTTGCGGTAGGTCAATTGGTTCAGTGAGCGACGCCTCGCTTGAAATAGACGATTTGCCCCAAAAATGATCAATGGGCAGGTTGAGATAATAAACAAGTATCTCAAGTTCAGGCAGGGAAGGAGCGCGGCGGCCTTCTTCGTAGGCGCGGAAGATGCCTTTGGTCACGCCGATGGCCGCGGCGCATTCATCAATGCTGCGCCGCGCTGCCATGCGTGCGTCACGAATCAAAACACCAAGTTTCTTGGTGCGGAGAGTGATTTGAGAGCGAGTATCCATGCAGTCCTGGTGGGCTGATTATAGCAGAAGAAGCCCCATCATCTATCCATTCATCTCTCAGAAATAACAAGGAATTAACGCCGTGGATGGCTGGCTAACCTATCGGCAAGAGCATTGCCAAAGAGTTCGGCGCCAAGCTTGAACCCAGCGGCTTCCAAGCGCGGCGAGAAGGCCGGACGAATTCCGGTGGCTTTCAAATCGCCGAGCACTTTGCCGCCTTCACCGATACCGGTCAGCTCAAATTTAAACACATCGGTCAGGACAATCGTATCGCCTTCCATGCCAGCAACTTCGGTGATGGCCGTGATTTTGCGCGTGCCATCTTTCAAACGAGATTGCTGAACGATGAGATCCACCGCCGAGGAAATTTGCTGGCGAACGACTTTAAGCGGCAAGTCCATGCCAGCCATTAACACCAGCGTCTCGAGACGCGAGAGGGCATCACGCGGAGTATTGGCATGCAAGGTGGTCAACGAACCATCGTGTCCCGTGTTCATGGCTTGAAGCATATCCAACGCTTCGCCGCCACGGCACTCGCCCACTACGATCCGGTCAGGCCGCATCCGCAATGAGTTACGGACAAGATCACGGATGGTGGTCTCGCCACTGCCGTCCACACTGGCAGGCCTTGTTTCCAGCCGCAAGACATGATCCTGCTGGAGCTGCAACTCCGCCGCGTCTTCGATGGTGATGATCCGTTCATTCACCGGAATGAAGCCGGACAGCACGTTAAGAAGCGTTGTCTTGCCCGAACCCGTCCCGCCCGAAATGACGATATTCAAACGCGCCAACACACAGGCCCTTAACAACTCGGCCATATTTTGCGTGAGAGAGTTGTATTCGACCAATTGCCCAATCGTGAGCTTGTCTCTGCGAAACTTGCGGATGGTGATGGATGGCCCGTCAATTGCAACCGGTGGCACGACCGCATTGACGCGTGAGCCATCCGGCAGGCGGGCGTCAACGGTGGGACTGTCCGTGTCCACGCGGCGGCCGAGGGGCAGAATGATCCGCTCAATAATCCGTATCACGTGGGCGTCATCGTCAAAGGTGACGTTGGAACGCTCAAGCTGCCCCTTTTTTTCCACGTAAACTTTTTTCGGGCCGTTGACCATGATCTCAGTAATTTCTTCGTCATCAAGCAAAGGCTGGATCGGTCCGAAGCCCATCATATCGTTCATCACATCTTGAAAGATGGATTTCTGAATATCAGCGGGCAGACTGATGCGCGCTTGTTCGTACACATCCTTCAAATGCAGTTGGATAAATTCATGACGGTGGTCAAACGAAATACCTTCGCTTTCAATACCACGCGAAAGATTGTCAATCAAAAAGCGTTTGAGCTTTCCAAGATCTGAAGCGGGTAAACGCGGGACTCCAGGAGTCGCTGGCTGAGTCATAAGGGTTACTCGTTTGGTTCTTCTTCCGGATGCGGAAAAACCCAGACGATCTGGGAACGCTGCACAGCCAGGAAGGGAACATCGAATTGAACCTGCCCATCTGCATCCAAAATGGATGCATTTGTTATCGCTAGAAAAGGTTCATCACGATCCAACTCATCTTTCAAACGTTCTCCTTTACGGACGTGCACCTCACCCCGGATCAATCGGCCGGTGGTTTGGATTGTAGCGGGAACGGAGATCTTGGTCACTACGTTGGTGAAAAACTTGCCTTTTTCGTCGAATTCAATATCCATCTTTTTAGCTCCTGGTATTATTCATAACAAACGGCGCGCCATACTGACCATTTGCTGAGAGGCTTCTTCTAACACAATTGAGGCTGTGGCTTGTGGAAATTTCGACGCAATCGGCTGATGCAGGTTATTCGCCAAAGAAAAATCACTGCCGAGGTATGGCATGGTCGTCTTAATCTCAATGCCAATAACCTTTTCGGCCTCAGTCTTGGTCAATCCTTCCAGGCCGACCGCGCGATTCAAAATAGCGTATATGGAGGATGCCCGCACGCCTTTGGAACGGAGATATTCCCAGACTGTCTTTGTCAGCATGACTGTACTTTGGTCAGTGCTGACGACCATCACTATCAAGTCGGCATGTTCGATGAGAGGTAGGCTAAAACGCGACAATGTGCGTCCCAGATCGAGCAAGACGAAATCATAGGATGCTCTAAGCGCGTGGACGATATCAGCGATCCGCCCAACGTTGAGCCGGTTACTATGCTCAGGATCTGGCGAACCGGCCAGCAGGTGGAAATGCCAATTCTTCATGTGGGTCAGATTATTACGGAAAAATTCAGGGGTTGTTTCTGAAGCAGGCAACTCGGCAATCGTAAAGAGGTTCTGAGTGCCTTCGTAGCCGACGATCCTATCAATCGAGCCGATGGGCAGGACAATGTCGGCCACAGCGACGCGAGCCTCGGGCTGACTGTGTGCGATGTTCATCGCAATGTTGGCACATAGTGACGAAGTGCCAGTCCCACCTTTTGCGCTAAGAAAAACCATCAGCAATCCGCCATCTTTAATGGCAACGGCAGTATCGCCGCTCAATCGGTTTACGGCTTCGATCAGCGCGGGAATGACCTGTAAGGTCTTGATCAGATATTCGTTGAATCCTGCCCCCAAACAGGAGCGGACACGGGCGGGCTGTGAGTCGCTGCTAAGAGCAATCAAAGGGACGCTGGCCGTACGCACGTCAGAACGCAGGCGCGTGGCAAATTCCTCCCCCTGCAAATCACCCATGACTGGATCCATGATGATGACTTCGGGGCGTTCACGCAAGGCAAGGATCAGACCTTCCTTGCCAGATGAGGCTTGCAGAATATAGTGACCATCCTTTTGCATGGCCGCCGCGACAAAATTGCGGCTGGCAATATCTGCGTCCACGATGAGTATCTTGTTCCCGGTCATAGAATTATCCTTAAGATTCGATGGGAAGCATGAGGTAACCCAATCCCGAACGCGTCATAATGTGACGCGGGTTATGGGCATCGTGCTCCAATTTCTGGCGCAAACGGGCAATGCTGACCCATAAAATTTCCTTGTCATTTTTATATTCCGGCCCCCACACACTGGTAAGCAGATCCTCCGAAGTGAGTATCTTGCCAACGTTGTGTGCGAACTGCAAGAGCAGGCGATATTCAGTGGCCGAGAGAGAGATCGGCTGGTCGTCACGCCACACTTCGGCGCGTGCAAAATCGATCTTGAGATTTTCATGGCTGAAGAAGCGATCCTGGCTATGTTCGACGGGAGTTTGTGCGCGGCGCAGCACGGCCCGAACACGCGCCAAAAGTTCGGTGGCCGAAAAAGGCTTGACAAGGTAGTCATCCGCTCCAAGGTCCAGACCCTTGACGCGGTCTTGCTCCTCGCCTTTGGCAGTCAGGATGATGATCGGGACATTGGAGAATTCACGGATGCGCTGGCAGGCACCAAATCCATCGAGACGCGGCATCATCACATCCAGCAAAACCAGATCCACCGGCTGGGAGGAAAAGACTTCAATCGCCTGCAAGCCGTCGGAGGCGGTGACCACGCCATAGCCCTCGGTTTTGAGATTGGCTTCCAACAAACGCAGGTAGCGCGGCTCGTCGTCAACGATCAAAATGCGCTTGGACATAACGTCCTCCTTGATGAACAAAACGGATCAGGCAGTAGGATCAACGGGCAGTTCAATAAAGATGATAGTGCCTTCATCTAGCACAGACTCTGCCCAAATCTTACCATGATGCGCCAATATTATCTGCTTGCAAATATAAAGCCCAAGCCCGGTGCCAGTGACCGAGCCCTCGCTAGGGACGCGATAAAAGCGCTCAAAAATAAACGGGATAAAATCTTCCGGGATTCCAGGGCCGTGGTCGGCAAAACTGACGCGTAATTTTTTTTCGGTGCGCTTTAGTTTAATGGTCAGGGGGGAGCCGGGCGCATATTTCGTGGCATTGCTGAAGAGATTCTCGAAGACCTGTGAGAGACGAACACTGTCGCCAAGAATGGGCGGCGCCGCATCAAATTCAATATCGATTTCCAGCTTGGGGTGATGCGTGCGAACGCGCGTGGCGACATCACGCACGATCGCATCGAGACGCAAAGGCTGAAACTTGAACTGGAGCGTCTTGCTTTGCATGCGCGCCGATTCAAGCATGTTCTCGATCAAATGAGTTAAGCGGTCGGCTTCATCGTCAATAATTGCCAAAAACTCGCGCTGGGTTTTCTCGTCCCACTTGGTGTCTTCGCGCAGCAGGCTGGTGCTGTAGCCTTTAATAAAACCGAGCGGCGTACGGAGTTCATGTGAGATCGTGGAAACAAAATCATCCTGCAATCGCATTTGCTTCTGGATCGATTCAAGGTCAGCGCGCGCCTCCTGCAAAGCCTTGCGTTCAAGCAAAGATGCAGTTGAGGCAGCGATCAGCGCCGCAAAATGCTGATGCGTTTCAGAGTAGCGCGGCCCGCCAAAGCGGATGAAAACCAGCGCGCCATCCAGTCGTCCAGCGATAAATAAAGGCAGGCCGAGCAGATAAGGCAGATCCAGGCGGTCGGTATGTGGATGCAGGCCGGATTCGTGGGCAATTATTTTTCCCTGGGCGATGACGTCGCCCGCCATCCCCTCGCCCCAGCTGACGTCGGCTTCGGATGATTTACCACGTCCGACCGCGCGGGCATATATTACATCCAGGCCTCTGGTCTGCGGGTCAAGCAAATAGACGGCCATGTTATCGTACAAAAAATCTTCGCGCAAAGACGCGAACAGGTTACCGAGCGCGGCTTTCCAATCGGCCTTCTGATTCAAGGGGAATAAAATGGAATACAGATATTCTACGGTCTCAGGGTCCACCGGCATAAGTCAGGCCTGTCGTTTTTTCTTCTTTTCTTCCTCAACAGCCAGCAGAGGGAATTTGAAGGTTGTGCCTCTGCCCTCGACCGAATTCACATCCACCAAAGAGCCGTGTGCTTCAATGATCTGACGCACCAGCGAAAGCCCCAGACCAGTGCCGCCTGCCTTGCGCGTGGATGATCCATCCAGTTGGTGAAACGGCTCAAAAATTTCCTTCAAGCGATGCGCCGGAATACCAATGCCAGTATCTGTGACAGAGACCATCACCAGGTTGACGCCTTCTTCTTTCAGACTGATGATGACGCGTCCGCCGGAGGGGGTGAATTTGACGGCATTGTCCAGAAGTTGATTCAACGCCCAACTGATCTTTTCCGGGTCACCCTGGACTCGCGGTAGGTTCTCTTCTCCCACAACATGCACCTGCACCCCGCGCTCTTCGGCTTTTTGTAATGCTGTCTTGGCCGCCAGATTCGCAATGCGACGAATATCAAAAGATTCCTGTTTCATGCTCATCTCGCCGCGTGAAGCTAGCGAGAACATGATCAGGTCTTCGATCATATTTTCAAGGCGAGTGGATGCTTTTTGACTGACTTGTAAAGCATGGCGTTGTTCTTCGGTTAGCGGACCCAGCGAATCCGTGACCATCAATTCAATATAGCCCTTAATGTGTGTCAACGGCGTGCGCAATTCATGCGAAATATTGGCGACAAAATTGGCTTTTATCTGGCTAAGTTCTGAAAGCC
>JAJYOH010000222.1 GCA_021796315.1 Chloroflexota bacterium | reverse complement strand
TGACCACCGCAACTCGCGCACCACTTCGTAGCACTTCTTGTCATCAACAAGATTTTTGATTTGGATGTTTAGCATGCCCTTATCTTACCAACTTTTGAGCAACTCCTTGAAACTACTCAAGAGCCAAGAATAAATAGAATGATTGAGAATATAAAAACTCCTCCACTAAAACTAGCGGAGGAGTTTTTATCGAGTTGCTTGCTGATCACTTTTCGGGGACGACGCTGACCAGTACCGCACGAGCAAAGCGGCGATAGTTATATCCCTTACGGGCGTTGTTGTAGTCTTCACAGGTGACAAGCGTCAGCCAGTTGTAGCCTTCATGCTTGAAGATGGTGGAGAGCATGGTAGGCAGAACCTGTCGATTCTCACGAACTTCGTAGACGAAGATTTGTCCGCCAAAGTGAATGTTGATCTTGTCGCCGATCTGTAGGTCCTTGATGTAAGCGAATGGTCCGGGTGCGCCAGATGTATTCACAACGTGACCGGTCAGGACGCTGTTCCCGCTCCAGGTTGGATAAGCAGAGCCATCCAGATAACCTGCGCTATTACCGAGCCAGGTCAAATCCCAACTGTTGTTTTTATATGCCACACCAACGATCGGGATGTTTATGCCAAGCGATGGAATCTCCATGCGCAGATCGTTGAAGGATGAGTAGGCGCTGTCCGCAGGCTGGGCCGGAAGAAGGGTGGAATGATCCGGCGCAAAGCCAGTGACGGGGATCAGGCCGGTAACGGGAATGAATCCGCCAAAGCCGCCGGTTCCGCCACTGCCGCCTCCGCTATTATTTCCACTGCCGTTATCAGGTAACTGTACACTGAAGTTGCGGACGAAGTCGGTGCCTTCAGCTTTTCCATTACCGGCCAGTTTGAGACCGCCAAGATCGGTGATGGAAGTGGTTCCGCAAATGTACAGGCGATAGGTACCGTTGGCAAGCGGGTTATTGCTGTTGACGTTTAGAGTCGCGACGAATGGCCCCTCGCCGCTGTGGTTGTTGTAGGCGACAGAATCAACTGTGATCGCAAAATCCTGCGGGGCGACGCCGGTCTTGCAATCAACGGTCTGGAAGCCATTGCCATTGTCGTTGACAAGTATGTAGTTGGCCGGGTTAATAACGCTCTCACCGTAATTTGGGTCCGTGTTTGGAACGTCGTGCACATCCTTGCTGAATGTGGCCGTGAATTTATTTAGATTAATGGTCACGATCTCATTCTCATCGAGGTGCCCATCGCCGGTATCCTGATCAGAATTTACGCCATTGGTCGGGATGGTTGGACCGCCGATAACAGTCAATGTAAAGTTCTGAACAGCATCGGTTCCAATGCCGCTGGCGGCAGTGAAGGTAATATGATACGTTCCCATTGCGCCAGATGCCGGAGTGCCGTTCAGAGTGGCTGTGCCATCACCGTTATCAACGAAGGTAATGCCAGTGGGAAGGGTACCGCTCTGAGTAATGGATGGTGCGGGATATCCAGTGGTTATCACGTTAAATGCCGGCCCGGCGGTTGCGACAGTAAAGGTCGCGTGATCGAGGCTGGTGATAGCCGGCGCTTCATTGACAGTGTGAGAAACTCCTGCTGATACACTTCCACCAAAGTTACTGTCACCTGTATAGGTTGCAGTGAGTATCTTAATCCCGGATGTAGTTGACGTCAGATCGCATGTTCCGTCAGATACCAGGGCGGTGCAGACATCAGCGCCATCGCTGACAGTGACGTTACCAGTGGGCATGCCGCCCGTGTTGGGTGTGACGGTAAACGTGACCGGATAGGATTGACCCATAATGGTGTCAGTGGCAAGTGCGGCCGCGTTTGTGATGACAGTGGTTGTGCCATCGGCCAGGATGTCTGCGGCAGCAGATGCAGTTGCAGCGGCAAGAATATAGTTACCCGATGTTCCGCCGCTGATGCTGATACCAGTGACATCGATGTGTTTATTTGTGCCCACATTCGCGTCGACGAAAGATGCGTTGGTATAGCCTTCGGTGAATACGTCGCCTGCAACGCGGTCATCGGAGAGATGTACGGTGGCGGTGGTTGTGCCATCGTAGGTCTTGTTAACACCGGTCGCTGTGACTGTCAGAGTAGCCTGGAGTACGTTGATCGTGACGGTTGTGCCAGACACATCCTTGTAGTTGGGATCACTCGAGGTGAAGTCGACGGAGAGAGCCTGCCCATTACCTGCATTCAAGACTGTGCCAGCCGCAGGAGTATAGTTGAATGTGCCTGACACTGTCTTGGAAGCATTCAGCTGTGTGGCGCCCAAGGCAGTTCCATAGGTGATATCGGCTGGACTTGCCCAGGCGATGACTGGTGTGGCTTGTCCGATCGTGACGCTTTGTGTCTGTGAAACGGCATTGAAGTTGGTGGTGGCGGCGCCGTCGGCTTGAACGACACAAGCGCCAGCGCCAGTGGAGTGGAACGTGGCTCCGCTCACGAATGAGCATGGACCGCTGACGTAGCTGTAGGTCAGTACGCTGCTGTCGGTGTTGGTTGTCGTAGCGTTGACTATGAAGTCTGCGCCCAGATAGGTGGGTGTCGGGGCCGGGTCGAAAGTGATGATCGATGCGGCCGATGCAATATTAAATGATTGATCCACATCGACTGCGGCGCTGTAATTGACATTACCTGTTTGTGAAGCGCGTACTGTGCAGGGACCTGCGCTTAGGATCGTGACGGTATCAGATGCAACGCTGCAAGTGGCCGGCGTCTGACTGCTAAAGGTCACTGCGTTCCCGGATGCGCCGCCTGTCGCGTTGACTGTGAATGGCGCATCGCCATATGTTTTATCTGCCAATGTGTTGAAGGTGATAGATTGGCTGGCCTGACCGATGGTGAAGCTGCCTGATCCGGTGCTGCCAGTGTGATTGATGTCTCCATCCCAGCTTGCATCGGTTGTAGCTGGACCTGCATCAGTATTGTTCGAGTAAATCAGCGAAGCGGTTACATCGACAGGACTCATGCCTACGCCCGTTGCCTGTGCAGTGCAAGGTGTCTGCGCTGAGCCTGTATAAGTGTAAGGTGCGCCAACTGAACAATCCACCGTCACTGTTGAAGATGCCTGACCGATATCGAAGGCAGCCGAGTTGCTATTGTCTGCGTGATTGGCATCCCCGGCAAAAGTTGCACTGGCGGTTACTGTTCCAGCGTCTATATTACTTGAATAGGTGGGGGTCAACGAACCGCTCAGCCCATCTGAAGTTGAATAGGAAGCAGTGCAGGGCGTCTGTGCCGAACCGGTATAGGTGTAAGGCGCGCCAACTGAACAATCCACTGTCACTGTTGAAGTGGCCTGATCGATGGTGAGCGCCGTGGCATTGCCCGCCGCCTGGACAAAAGTATAGTTGCCGTTATTGGCGGTTAAGCCGGAGCCATCGATTGCATAGCTTCCAACGTTGCTTGCGGTAGTGGCAGTTGAGGTAAAGGATAAAGTGCCTGTAGTGGCAGATGCTTGCGTGTCAGCGTATACAAAACCGCTAATCGTGCCGGTGAATGTCGGGTTGACTGCGCCATACATGCGGCTGGCCGCATCTGCTGTGTACGTCAGTGTGGCCGGGTTGATGGTGAACGATTGATCCACATCGGGCGCAGGGTTATAGCTGGCGTTGCCTGCCTGGGATGCGCGAACAGTGCACGTGCCAACCTGCAATATTGTGACTGTAGTGCCTGAGACGCTGCAAATGGAGGGCGTCTGACTGCTAAAGGTTACCGGGTTCCCGGATGCGCCGCCCGTGGCGCTGACCGTGAATGGCGCGTCACCGTAGGTCCCGTCCGCCAATGCGCCGAAGGTGATGGTTTGGTCTGTTTGCGGCGCAGTGTAAAAAACTTTTACCTGCAATTGGTCGATATTCAAAGTTGCTCCCCCGGTTGCATTAGTGCCCTCAACTCTCACTGCAAAGCTGTCATTTGCGAAGTCAGTGTCTGACCATGTATGGCCCCATGCATCAGTAGCGCTGCCAAGTACGACCGTCGCTTCTGATGCCGCGGTAGTTGACGGCATGGTTGTCGTTTTGAACGGAGTAGTTATGGTAGTGCCATTATCCCAGGAGAGGGCTATATCCGCGTTCCTGGTACTTGTGCTATATCCTTCGATGGCAACTTCAATACCATTAATCGTGGCACCGTTGGGAATGGCGAGATTGAAATTAAGATAGTTCACAATATCGTTGGTACTATTAATTGTGGCATAGCTATCGTTAGATGAAAAAACATTACCTGGATTTCCGACGCCATTATTATTAGCAAAAGCGCCAGGGGCACTCCAACCCTCATCAAAAGTTGCCGTTATTGCGTGATCAGCTGTCACATTCGTAAAGGTATAGTGATTCACCATCCCAACAGATGCTCCGCCATCGATTAACACTCCCTGCACTACGTTGTTTGCGTTTGGAACAATGTTAAATGTCTGATTTGTACCATATGGAATGGATACCACTCCAGATGGCGTGATCGTCCCGCCTGAACCGGCACTGGCCGTGATCACATGAGGGGGAGCAGTGTAGGAAATTACTACATAAATATCATATAACCTGAGTGTATTGGTGGTTCCTGTTATCGTCGTTTTTACACGGAAGTTCGAGTCGAAATTTACATTAACGGTCCCCCAGGTAAGTCCCCATGGATCAGTGGCGGAGCCAAATGTTTGGTTTGCAGTAGTTGTTCCAAAAGTTGTTGTTCTGGCACCGGTGATTGTGCTGTAGGTACTGCCGCTATCGTTTGAAACTTGTATCTGAAGTTGTCGTTCAGCGCCGCTTGTGCTGGTGACACGTCCTCTGACAGTAACGGCAATACCATTGATGGTCGAACCGGTTGGAATATTGAATCCTGTGGGAGCGCCGAAGGCGGAGAATATTATATAATCGCCAGAAGTAATAGTACTTTCAGCATAAGAGGTGGTATCGCCATCATAGGCGTTTGAAGGATTCGTGAAATTTGCACTACTGTTAGCTGTAGGCTTTATTTGGGCGCTACTAGCCGCCTGTGCTGTCTTCACCGGCAACATCGCCAACACGATCATGACCGCCATAAAAGCTGCAACAATTTTATGAGTTAACGTTTTACGAGACGCAAGCATCTTTTCCTCCGTGCGATGAACGAAAATGAACGAGATTTGAAAATTTCGTGGAAACACACAGAGTACTAAAGTTAGCCAGCCTAATAAACGCCCCCCTTACGAACCCGTAAGAATTATGAAGATATTTTAATGATTTACACTAAAAAGTCAATCACTCCACGTTGGATAAATGTAACCAAAAACAGCGCCCACACATCCCTTGTCAACAGACTCAAATCACTCGATCCCGTTTTGAGTACATCGCTGTCACTGCACAAAGCATATATTTATTCGCGACGGGCAACGGTAGACACAGTCATTACTCACATAAACGAAGACCAAATAAAGCGATTATTGCCTGCTGATTGTCAATTCCAAAGAAATTAGATACCACCAAATTTAAACTCTTGATAAACATGGACATTCAGAGTGTCTGCTGCCATGGCCGGGCCAATACCATGGACTGGCACAGGATTACAAGGAAATTTTCACAAGCTTCGCTGTCCGTCTCCGATTTTGAGCGCTCATATCACGCAACTCCGCCCTGGTGGGAAATCTAATTTGAGCCGTGGAAACGCCAGGTTGACGGTTGGTTTTCGAAATATCCAGCCCAGATATTTATTTTTCTCGCCGAGATATTTAATTATCTTGCCGAGATAATCTGATTTCCAAGACTTAAAGGCAGCGTCCCTCGGCGGGATTTTGGATTTCCTCCCGTTAAAAGAAGATTTGTCCGGGGGAAAATTACGGCATGGAAATGTCAAAGGTTTAACCTGAAACGGGCTGCTCGTTATTGCCCTTTGTGTTCTCGTCATCTTTGTGGTTAAATCAACTCATGGACAGCAAGACCCTGCAAGTTCTCGAATACCCAAAGATCCTCACGCGCCTGGCGGGCTTTTGTGATTTCTCCGCCTCGGCGGATTTGGCGCGCGCACTCGAACCAACTTCAAATTATGAGGAAGCCAGGCGACTTCTCGCGGAAACGTCCGAAGCCAGTATCCTGCTGACTACTCACGACCTGACCATCGGAGGCGCGCACGACATCCGCCCCGCCGCGGACCTGGCAGCGCGCGGCGGCGTTCTCGATCCTCAATCCCTGCTGGATATTAAATCCACGCTGATCTCCTGCCGCACGTTGAAAAAGTCCCTCGAAAAAAGCGCGGACGATTCCCCGCGCTTGAGCGCCATCGCGGTTGGATTGCCAGAATCGCACGGCATCATCGACGCCATCACGCGCGTACTTTCCGAGCGCGGCGAAGTGTTGGACTCGGCGTCGGATAAACTCGCCAGCCTGCGGCGTCAGATCAAAGTTTCGCGCGACCGGCTGATGTCGCGCCTGCAAAGATATTTAACGGAGTCCGCTTCAAAGTTGCAGGAGCCGATCATCACACAACGTGACGGGCGATACGTCATTCCTCTGCGCGCCGAATTCAAGGGCAGCATCAAAGCCGTCGTCCACGACCAATCATCGTCGGGCGCGACTCTTTTCGTCGAGCCGCTGCCTGTTGTGGAATTAAATAATGAAGTCCGCGAACTTGAACTTGCAGAGCGCGATGAAGAACGCAGGATTTTGGCTGAACTTTCTGCATTGATCGGAACGCATCGCGACGAATTAATTTATGGCGTTGAAAATCTCGCCGTGCTCGACCTCGCTTTTGCAAAGGCAAAATATTCGGCTGAGATTCGCGGCAACGAACCGATTCTGCGGAGTGCGATGTCTCTGACATCGGAGACTTCGCACTCCATTTCAATCAATTTAATCCACGCCCGCCACCCTCTGCTCGACCCGAACACCGTCGTCGCCATCGACGTGGATCCCGCGCCGGGCACGCGCGCCATCGTCATCACCGGACCGAACACCGGCGGCAAAACAGTCTCGCTCAAAACGGTCGGCTTGCTGGCGCTCATGGCGCAAAGCGGACTTCACATCCCGGCGCAGAGCGGCTCGGAGCTGGCCTGCTTCCACGATATTTTTGCCGACATCGGCGACGAGCAATCCATCGAGCAATCGCTTTCGACTTTCAGCGGACACATCACCAACATCATCCGCATCCTGAAAAAGATCGATCATCGTTCGCTGGTCATCTTCGACGAACTTGGCGCAGGCACCGACCCGCAGGAAGGCGCGGCGTTGGCGCGCGCCATTTTGTCTCACCTGCTCGAACACGGATGCACGACTTTTGTCGCCACACATTATCCCGAACTTAAAACCTTCGCTCACAGCACCGAAGGCGTGGTCAACGCCTCGCTTGAATTCGACATCAAGACTCTGCGCCCAACTTATAAATTGACTCTCGGACTCCCCGGCCGCTCGAACGCCTTGCTGATCGCCCAGCGCCTCGGTCTGGACGAAAAGCTGATCGCCGCGGCGAGGAGTGAGATCAGCCCTGACGACCTGCGCGCCGACAAATTGCTCGACGACATTCGCAAGGAACGCAACCGCACATCGCGCGCCGGTGACAAACTCGACAAGGCACGCGCAAAACTTGAAGCTCAAAGTCAAGAGCTTGAAAAACGTTTGGAGAAAATCGAAGACGAACGCCGCGAAGTTTTGGCCAAAGCCCGCGCTGAAGGCGAACTCGAAGTGGCTGTGCTCAAACAAAATATCGAATCGTTGAAGCATCAACTGAAGAAAGCCAGCCAACCGTTGCAAGCCATCAAAGCGGTAGAAGAGAAATTGGCTGTTGTTAAAGAAAAGATTGAGACACCAATTGAAAGAAGGAAAGAAGAAAGAAAGTTGCCAGTGACCAGTGACCAGTCGCTGAAGTTGGGCGAGCGAGTCACCGTCAGCACGCTAAAGGCCGATGGAATTGTGACCGCCATCGGTGAGTCGGATGCGGAAGTGCAAATTGGCAGTATCCGCTTGCGGGCGAAATTATCCGACCTTGAACGAAAGCAATTCGTACCCGTCGTTCAGCCTGAAATAAGATCTGAAGTTGCCAGTCAAAAATCTTCGTTCACGCCGTCGCCCGGAATGGAAGTCAGCTTGCGCGGAAAAATGGTCGAAGATGGAATCGATGAGCTTGAACAATATTTGGAAAAAGCATACGCGGCCGGTTTGCCGTTTGTGCGCATCGTACATGGCAAAGGCACCGGCAAGCTGCGCGAAGCTGTGCGTGAACATTTAAAGAAGCATCCATACATTTCATCTTTCGAGGAAGCGCGCGATAACGAAGGCGGCGCGGGCGTGACCATTGCCAGGCTCGCAAAGTAAAAGGAGCAGACATGAACATCGATGACGCCATCCAGCAAATGACCGACAAGATCAAAGCCGCCTGCGCCAGCGCGGAAGTGAAGGCCGTCAAAATGTCCGACGAAGAAGCGCGGCTTTCGGTTTATGCTCCGGCAGGCGACATACAAAAGATCAAGGATGCAACATTCCAACCCGCGATCGACATGCTAAATAAAGACGGGCTTGATATTCAAGTCTTCGTCTATGAAAAAGGATAATGTTGCTCACCACAAAGACACAGAGATCACAAAGCTTTTTCTTTGTGGACACGAAGAAAGACTCTGTGTCCTTTGCCGTCTCGCACCGGCGTGCCGCCGGGCTTGGCGGCGCGAACGGTGTGTCTCTGTGGTGAAACCCCGAAATTAAAAGGATAATGTTGCTCACCACAAAGGCACAGAGATCACAAAGCTTTTTCTTTGTGGACACGAAGAAAGACTCTGTGTCCTTTGCC